>JAFGNG010000212.1 GCA_016927125.1 Planctomycetota bacterium
CACATACCCCCCGTCGGCGGTAAACCTGCACGGTGCCGAAGGCAGGTATAACATGCGCTTATCATGCAGCAAGACCGGGGAGGTCTCTGAGAGATTCATTATGCCTGGCACCTGGTCCTGCCGGCGCGCCAGCATCCCCTGGTAATCCTGGTAATCCTGCCGGAAAGCAAACCCCCCACAGGCGAGCACCAGGAGGCAGGTTCCCCGGACCAACCAGCGAAAATTCCCCAGCGACAGTAGCGGTTCCAGCAAGACTATAATCGAAACCACCCCCGCAAAGAGCCAGGCCGGACGGATTAAAAACCAGTAAAAGCCTTCTTGGCCTTCCGGCACACTCTGATAGGCGTCAAAGACAGCCCAAATTGCGAGGAGAATGCAGAGCCCCGGAAGGATTAAGAACCAGTGGTAAATTTTCCCCCGGGGAAGATGCAATGCTGGCAGGGCGATTAGAAGGAGAACCGCGAAGAGCGGCGAATTCATGGCAATCAGCAAACCGCCGAAATGCTTGTTTCCTGCCAGAAGATAATATGCTGCGAAAAGCCCCAGCGCAATTAAGAGAGTAAGCGCCCACCTCGCAGGGGAGGCTTTACCGCGCAGGAGCCGCGGTAGCAGCAAGGCTAAGGGTAAAGCGACCAGCGCATTGGTCAGCGGGGTTGCCAGGGCCGGGATGGACTGCAACCACTCGTTAATCAGCATAAAGTTCCCAGGTCATTCTTAATGTTTAATTTCCCGTCGGCGCTTAATCGGGAAGCTTACTTGCCTATGTATTTAGCCTGCAGGACTTTCTTGTCTTCTGGATTTTCCCGTAAGAGCCACTTGTCAATATCTTCTTCCGGAAGTTGGGGGCAGAAGAATACTTTAGTTCCATGATCAACAAAGTCATCCTCCGGCTGCCACTTCAAATATCCTGGATAACTTGCTATGGCCAGATCAAAGATTCGGCCGGGATCATTTTCCGGCAGCGCTGCCACTGCCGCCTCGGTTTCTGGAGAATCAAATCCCAGATCAATAGTAGTACCGGCATAAAAATATAGCATCGATGCCAGCGGTTCGCTCTTAGTATAATTACTAGCTTGTGCGGTCAGCAGGGTGACTCCGCCTTCGTCCATGGTAAATTTCACGGCGCTGCCGGGATGAAAAATAATCAGCGGGCTTCGGATCATTTTAGCTTTGGAGCCATAGACATGGAGGGTGGCCTTACCCCCGCCCTGGCTCAGTTCAATCCGGGGACTGTAGAAGGTCCCTCCGGAAATCGTATAGCTGCCTTCCGCTTCCGGATTATGCCCTACCAGCAACACCCGGCTGATATACATCTTGGTATCATCCGATTGTACTACTTGGCAAGGGGCGGAACCGGTGCCCATCCCGCCGACGACCAGGCTGCCTTCCACCTTGACAGTGCTGCGGTCAGCAAGGCTGATCTTAATCTCACCACCCGGGGCGTCACCTTTGGCGGCGCGGTCATAACCGAGATTGCCATCAACCGTGAGGCGGGCTTCTCCCGTAAGGGTTAATTCCGCACCCGCGTTTTCACCAATGCCCATTTCCAGATCGCCTTGAACATTGACCGAGACATTCTTTTCCAAAAGCAGGGAGCCGTGGCAATCTTTACCAATCCCCAGGGAGAGATGGTGTCTTACATTTACCGCTGCGTTTTCCGCTATTACAGCACTGCCCCGCGCTCCGCCCTTGTCGGCATCAACTCCGATCTCGATATCATCATAGGAATTACCCTGGATGGTGATATTCTCCTCATTGATCCGGGTTACCTCGGCTTCGCCCGCTGCTGCCAGGCTAAAATTTACCACTATTAATGCCATCGCAAGTATGATAAATAAACGCATGGTATTTTCCTTTATCTCTGCCCTTTGCAACTTGCCAAATTCCCAATGATCATCTGTTAAATCCATACCGACTGATTCACGGCATTTTACTGTTGAGACACCCTCAAAACAAATATAAAAAAATAAGTCTTCTGGCCGGGCGTCTCATGGCCACCATAAAAACCATAACAATATAAGGATTGCGGTCAGTTTTTGTATTGATATATTGCAAGTTGCAACGATTTTACTTGAGTTACGGTGAGAAATTAATTTGCAAAAGGGATTTGATGAAATAATATTATATAGGTTAATAGTAACCCGTTAGACTATTGTAGCTTAATTCGCAGAATCAAGGCTAATATATAGAGGAGATTTTTATGCGATCTGCGGCCTGCATCATTGTATTCCTGCTTTTGATTCAACCCCAGATACTCGCCCACCTTTGTAATGACGTCTTCATGCAGGCCAAGGATAACCTGGCGGTGAAGGTTGATATCCGCGATGGCCAGCTCCGCATCGGCAAGGAAGCGGAATTCAGGGTATATCTCTTGAATACCATGGACCGAGAGATTGCCAGCATTTACCTGGAAGTCTTAACCGAGCATTTTATCCCTACCGTAACTCCCTCGCCTTCCTGGGCCTCCTACCCGAGCTTGCAAACCAAGGATAAGGGCGGCAAGAAGGAATATTTCACCGTCAAGCTTCAACGCAAGGAAAATCTGCCTGACGGCCAATATGAGATCAAGCTGCGCCTGATTGATGCCCCCAAAAAAAATAGCAAGGTATTCAAAACTCTGGATCTCAACGAGGCTTCCGGGGTGGGGGTGATCCCGGCGACAACCAGCGTCGTGATTGATGGCAAGGCCGAACGGGAAGAATGGCAGGATGGTTTCCTCTGCCAGGATTTTTATACCTATGAACAAGAAAATGTGGGTGCCAGGAAGAACTTTTTAACCAATCAGCCCGCTCAGGAAAAGACCCGCTTCCGACTGCTTTGCGACGACAAGAATCTTTATTGTCTGATTAGTTTTAGCGATGCGGCTGACCCGGCCAAGCAGGATTCAACCACTATTTACCTCGCCCACGATATGGATGACAAGCCGGCCACTATTACTATTGATCGCCATAGCCTGGCGGTTGCATGCAGCCAGCCCATGACAGGTATTATCGCCAAGGCTACCGAATCTAAGAAAATGATTGAATGCCAGATCCCGTTTTCCGCCCTCGGGCTGTTAAAAGATACAGGCCAAGAGCAGACCGATGTCATGCAATTTCTGTTAAATTTCACCCGCAACCTGACCATCAATGGCCAGAAAAAGGTGCTTTACTGGCAAGGCAATGACCTTTCTTTTCTCGACCCGGTTATTTATGGCTGCTTTGTTAAGGAGTAAATGATATGCGCCTGCACAAATCTATGATGATGCTTACGCTTGCCCTGCTGTTATTATCCTGCTCCGCTTTCGCCGCGCAGTCTCTGACCCTGCAACCCGGGCCAGTAGAAACTGAAGCTTTCTTTACCCAAGGGCAAGAACCAACCTTCTTTCCCAAGCAGGGTACTATCGGATTATTATGCATCGCTGACTGTAACACCTTTGCGATTGCGGATCTCAAGCAGGTCACCCTGCTCGACCAGGAAAACAAGCCTTTGCCTTTGACGATAGAAAGTTCCACCATCTTTAAAGAATTTGATGAAATCTCTGAACTTACCTTCTGCTGCATTGTTCCTGCGGAGTCTGTCAGTGAAGACAGCAGGTTCGTCCTGCAATGGGGTGAGGATATCGAAGGTGAAAATGCTACGATTGAAAAAATTATTCTCAATCCGCAGGCCCGCAACCGCTACCGCAGGCTGAGGCTCGCTACCGATGATGCAGCCGCTGCCTCATCTGCCGGCAGCCTGGGCACGATCATGGTAATCGCTGACAAGAATGCGGATTTCTATTTCCTGTGGTACCTCTTGCCCATCGCCTGCATCTTGGTTTTATTACTAATCGGCAAAGCCCGAAGTCATAAAAGAATCTCCCCGGTCAGGACTTAACTGGGGTTTTTTACTTCCTTAAATACCTCCTGGCATTAATAAAATCGAGCCTGCCGCATGAATATTCGCAAGATTATTTCATTGCTGTACCACCAGGCTGTAACCGGCAGGCGGCACTGGCGGCACCTGCAAAACCTTAAAGAATGGCAATGGCTGCCCCCCGGACAATTACAGCCGATCTGTGAACAGAGGCTCCGAGATTTACTTGCCCATGCGGGCAAACATGTTCCCTACTATGCAGAGGTGCTGCGCCAGGCCGAAGTCATTGATAGTAACGGCCAGGTGAATCTGGAAAACTTCTCTCGGATCCCCCTGCTTGATAAAGCAATTATGCGCGAGAATCTTGACGCGATTAAATCCGATGATTTCTCGCGCAGGCGGGGCATTGCCTTTAGCACTTCGAGCGGCACCACCGGGGAATCAATCCAAATTGTCCAGGATCGGGGGTACGCGGAATGGAATTATCCGGTCAAGCTGCTCGGGGATGAGTGGAGCGGTTATAGCTTCGGGCAAAAGCGGGTATTGCTCTGGGGCGCGGAGACGGTCACTGAAGGAAGAAAAGAGCCTCTTCAAACCAGGATGCAACGCTGGCTCAATAACCAGCTCTGGTTAGACACCTTCCGCATGACCCCGGAGGATATGGCGAGGTATGTCCAGATTATTAATCGCGTCCAACCGGTGCAGATCCTTGCCTTTCCGGAAAGCATTTATGACCTCGCTAATTATCTCAAGCGCAACCACCTGACGATCTTTTCCCCCCTTTCAATCCAGACTTCTTCGGGCACCCTCTTTCCGCACATGCGCGCAGTAATTGAAGAGGTCTTCCGCGCTCCGGTATTCAATCGCTACGGGGCGCAGGAAACCGGCGCCATGGCTTATGAGTGCGAGCACCATTCCGGCCTGCATGTCTTTCCGCCGGAGCATCATCTTGAGATCCTGCTGCCTGACGGCTCTCCTGCTGGACCCGGGCAGGCGGGAGAAGTAGTGGTCACTTTACTCTCAAATTACATTATGCCAATCATCCGTTATAAAATTGGCGATATTGCGGCCTGGGCTGGAACGCCCTGCCCCTGTGGCAGAAGCTGGCCACTACTCAAGGAGATTGAGGGGCGGGTCAGCGGCATTTTCATTTCCCCCTCAGGGGCAAGGGTCCATGGCATCTACCTGGGTTACCTGATGTTCTACCGGGATTGGGCAGGCAGGTTCCAGATTATCCAGGAAGACTATGAGTTAGTTAGGATGATAGTCGCGCGGATTTATGAAAATGGCAAACCCAGGGAGCCGGCTCATGATGAGATGGCTGAGATCGAGGAAAAGATCCGTCTGGTCTTGGGAGAGGGATGCCGGGTAGAATGGGAATTCGTGGATGAAATCACTCCCACCCCAGCGGGTAAGCATTGTTATATCATTTCAAAGGTTGCTGAAATAACCTGACCCTTCATTTCAAATTTAATTACCTACTCAACACGCCGCTCTCGAACCGGCCGGATGCGTTTAAGTTTAAACTCACGCAAAACGTCTCGAATCTCTTCACTGCATTCTTTATCCTGTTTCCGGGCGCGTTGGAGAAAGTGGATCTGTTTGCCATCTTCAAAATTACCCAAGGCCTGGTAAATCTCCGCACGCAGATACGTAGGCGTCTCTTGCTTATCTAAAATACTTTTTAGCTGCGGGGTAAAAGTAGATGCTTTGAGTAAACCGGTTAAGATAACGCTGTAATACTCTACCTCTGGGTTGGGGTGGGCAAGGGATTGCTTAATTAATTGATGGAGATCGTTTAAATTATTATCGCCGGCTGAACCAGACTTAATCCAGATTGCAACTCCGTGTAGCAATTCCACTGAATCCACCGGCTCAATCGGGGGTGCTGCTGGCCGAGGCCATTGCCCGGTTTGAAGATAACCCCCATACTGCACCCAGTTCTCTGGATTATTCTTAAGGAAGGCGTAATGGCGGATGCGGCGGCCGCCCAGGGAGGTATCCATGCGGAGATTCCGGTAGGCCCCTCCCTCTAGGTCAGCCAAAACCCCGCTGTTGCTGCTAACGTTGCGGTTAATCTTGTCATAGTCGGAGAAGATATTAAGGACGCTGTCACTGACGGATTTGAGGGCATCGAGATTGACCTCGGGATCATGCGGGGTGCCGAGGAATAACACCTGCCGGAAACGAACCGGCGAATAACTTTCCCTGATTTGCACCGCTGCTTTGTTGACGATGATAGTGCCGGCGCTATGCGCCAGGATGTCAACCGTCCTGTTGCCGCTTGCTTCCCCCAGGAATTGCCGGCAAAGTCCGATTAGTCCTGAGGCGGCATTCGCTGTCGAGGTAGTCGAGGCTATCGAACGAGTAAAATCCAGTCCTCCCCAGTTATAAAAAACGGCAAGGTCTTGACCGCCCTGGGCGCGCACCTGGCCAAGGAATCGGCAGCTTTCTTCAAGGTCACCGGAACTGATCCCTGGAATCATAATCAGCAGATGGCTGCTCTTCTGAAATGCCTCCTGCTGTTCTGGCGAGAGATTATCTCCGCCCAGTAGCCAGACTTTTTGGGGAAGCGCAACGTTTTTACTAAGCAGCGGTGTTTTGAAACTGGTTCGACAGCCTGTCAGCGTGAGCAAAACCAATCCAACAAAACAAAACAGAATCAGGCTGGGTGAGTGTGTTGTCCTGGGGAAATTCATTTTTAAGCGCTTACCCAAAGCCTGTTTTCCGCTATCTAATCAAACCAGGTAACAGCAATCTATTTATCAAAAACCCGGGTGCTTCTCTTCAACTTCTCGCTGAAATTGCCCTTCTTAAAAGCCTTATGCCAGTTCTTGATAATAAAATACCCAATCGAGCCGATGACATCATTGCGCCAATGGCGGTACCACTTGCGCCACCGGCTGCGCAAATTGACCAGCGGCAGCATGGCTACCGGGAAACGCAGCGTATTAATGGCTACGCCCAGCATTCTTCGTAAGCGGTAGAATTTGCCCATCAAGGTAAGCATGGCTTCGTGGATCTCTTCAGGAGTGAGCGGCGGATCAGGGACGATGATAGGAAAATTACCATCGTAATATTCCCAGCCGATCTCCTGGTTGGATAATACCCTGCCATCCTTTTCCAGCCTTGCTCGCAGCTCCGTGCCGGGCAGTGGCACCGGCAATAGAATCTGAACTGTGTCCAGCCTGGCCTGGTGGATAAACTTTCTAAACCGTTTGATTCTTTCCTTAATATCCATCTGGAATTCAACCCCCGGTCTCATGGGATAACCGAAGATAAACATGCCATGCACCAGAAAGCCGTGTTGATGAAATATCTGTGCTAATTCCACCATCTCCGAGGCCCGCAAACTTTTGCCCATGGCCTTGAGTTCCTCATCAATCGGCGACTCAATCCCAATCGCCAGGCTTCGGATGTTGCATTCGGTCATTGCGTTCAGGAGTTTCTCGTCGCGGGCGCAGTCCAGCCTGATTTGGACAGTGATAAACAAGCGCAGGCCCATGCGGGCCTGGTAATCTTTTATCAATTCGCAAAACCGCAATGTTTCAGCCCGGTCCTGGGCGAATTGGTCATCGACAATGAAAAAATCCCTGGCTTGATGGCTTTCTACCAGGTAACTGATCTGCGCGGCCAGCCGCTCCGGAGTGGCGCAACGCGCCCTGCCCTTGATGGCGCAGAATTCGCAATTCATGCCGCAGCCGCGGATGCGATTGATCGGATAGACCGTGACCTTGGCAAAGCGGAGCAGGCCGAAATCGGGCAGCGGCAGGTTTTCAAAATCTTCCATGGGTTCACGGGGTTTAGTGCTAAAGATTTTGTTATTTTCAAGATAGGTTATTCCTTGAACTTTTTGCAGGTTATCCCCGGCCTGATGCGCTTGCAAGAGTTCACAGATTGTTAATTCGCCTTCCCCGTTAACCACGACCTCAAGGCCATTACGCAAAGGTTCTTCCGGCAGGGCGTCAAGATGGTGCCCTCCCCCGATCGTAAATACCCCGGCCTGTTGATAAAAGCCGGCGACCTCCATTAACCGCGGGACAGTGCAGGAAAGCCCGCCGTAAAAACCGACCGCGTCAACCGGGCGCATCTCTTGGAGGGCGGCATGATCAGGCTTGCCTTCCTCATCTACCGGGCCGGGAAAGCGATAGTTATTCTCATCAATAATCTCCACATCCCAGTCCGCCAGTTTGTTGACGCTGCTGGCCACGCAGAGGGGCCCGAGGGCGGTGGTTTTCTTGGCAATATGGCTATAAACATTAAACGCCGGGTACTTCGGAATAATCATCCGAAACCGTTTTCTCTGAGCAAATATTTCCATAATTACTTTCCCCCTACCTTAAAACAGGAGATGAATCGTTATTAAATATTATTTCTCAGTACTTCCCAAAGATAACCTCCCCTGCCGAGGGAATGCAAGAATTAAATGGGTGGATATCAAACAATTATTGCTATATGTCAATTGTTAATATTTAGCCCGCTAGTAAGGTTATTGCTATTTAGATAAAACGGCTGATGTTTTGATTTTAACAGAAATAAAAAAAGCTGGAAAGGTAGATTGAATTGCCTCTCCAGCTTATAGTAATGTTGTTTTCCTCTGAGCAATCATTACGCCCAAAGTTACTCTTTAAGATAGCATAATCATTAAAAAACCTCAATTATTTCATCAGGGTTAGTAAACTCAAGCTCTTCCTGCTCGAATAACTTCCCAACCAGGTTGCCGCTTCCCCAAGGGCCGAAATCCCAAGTGATATTATATTCTGGATCATCCTCGCGGAGGAATTCTTCCTTAAAGTGATAGAGAAAGAAGTTATTTTGGGTGGCATAGGGCGCTCCCTTTAATGGCAGGCTGATTAGAGAGCCCTGTTTAATCATTACCCTTGGCCGTTGAAAATTATTCTGGTCTTTGCTGACTCCCCTGACTAGATTGCCAAAATTATCCTTCACCTGGAACATCAACTGCGTAGTAGCCTCGGGAGGTTCATTCTCCTGTATGCTGGCAAACAAGACCTGGTTCTGCAAAGAACCTCCCATGGATAAGTTTAGAGTTCTTCCTGCCTGTAAATTAATTGAGATATCGTTTAAAGACAGCCAGTAGGTTTGCGGAGTGCCACCATTGATCTTTACTGCCCGCACCATCCGGTAAGCATGGGGTGACACCAGGACTTCGGTGATCTCTGCGGGGATATCACAAATGAGTGGCGACCAATCCCATGCCAACTCATCGGTGTGGAGTTGCAGATTGTAAGCCGTGGGCTTGCCTTCCGCATCCTGCGCGTTGATCTTCAAGGTTGCGGTATTTGCCTCCGAAACCTCAATATTGAAGGGCGAGGTCAGTGGTCGGGGTTCACCGACATAAAACAAGGCCTTGCCATATGAGCGCGGAGGGCTTACAAACGCCCGCGCCTGCAGGCCAGGATTGGTATGCAACAGCAATTGGGTAGTATTGGTGACTCCCGCATAACGAGCCCTAACGTACTTCCCTTGGCTGCCAACGACAAAACCGAGATAATTTTCTCTCGCGACAAAATTAAAGATTTCTGAAAGTAAGTTAACTTTGACCGTGGTAGTAGGCGCTAAAGTAATTTTCTGGGAAGGATCCTCGATGATTATGCTGTTCTTGGCAAGGAGATAGCCCTCCCCGACATGTTTCCACATTTCTGGATGGGTAGGCATCGCAAAGAAGCTCCAGGTTCCCGGTTCGACGTTAATAATTGCTTCGCCTCTTTCATCCGTTATCGCTTCACCTCCACTTTTATTCTCATGATTTACCGCTTGCAAATACATTTCCGGTAAAGGTGCATTGTTCTCATCGAGAACAATAATATTACCGTTTATAGGTGTTGGTGGAGTAGGTGGATTATTGTCAGCTAGATCCTGATAGGTAATCACCCCTCCAAGGGTCAAGGCGCCGGCAACTGCTATCGTGGTGATTTTAACTTTAATTGATGAGGTTACAGCCGAAGTAATCGAAGAAAATGCACTCGCCCCTCCTGTTGAAGCTGTCCCGGTTTCGACAGCGCTGGTAGTAACCGTAGCCGCCGTTCCTGCTGCCGCATTTGCAGCCTTTCCTACACCAGCGATAGCGATTTTTAAAATAGCAGTTTCCAATACCTTCGGCACTGCCGCGGTGGCAGTATTCTCTACCAATAAGGAAGTTAAAATAGCTGCAGAGGTAATTATTCCGGCTTTTTTAAGTTTCTTCCGCAAGTCTTTGATGCCCTTATCGATCCGTCGGCTGACGGTGGCGCGGCCAAGATTCAATTCCGCTGCGATTTCAGCCTGGGGTTTTTTTTCAAAGAAATGCAGGATTATAGGAGCGCGAAGATCTTCTGGCAATTGCATCAAGGCTTCATCAACATGCGGCCCCAACTCTGCCCAGGTTGTTTCCTCGGTTTCCATTATTTTTTCCATCCCTGCCTGCTTCTCATGCCGTCGGCGCGTGGAATTATTACGGATAACATTCTTCGAGCGGTTAACCGCGGTTAAGTGCAACCAGGCCGGGAGTGAGGATTTTATTGCGTCTGTTTTGCGAGCTAATTCTAGAAAGCATTCCTGCACTAAATCCTCTGCATCATGGGCATTGCCGGTTACCCGCAGGCAGGTTTGATAGACCATCCCGGCGTGCCGGTCAATAATCCTGGCAAAAGCTTCAACATCCCGGTTTTTTCCATATTGCTGTAGATATAAAAGGTCTTCACTATCCATAGTTCTCTCCAGAGATAATTCGTATCAGTAAGCCCTGCTATAATATAGCCTCGCCCGGGATACAAATGATCCGTAAAAAAACTTTTAATTAAATAATTATTGTGCCAGATATGGGCGTTAGTGAAACCTAAGCGAATTATCGATCGCTTAAAATGCCTAAGGTTTGGTAAAATATCCTTCGCCCGCGAAGGCTTTCTCGCCGTTCCAATCAGGCTGCCAGCTATGGTGCAGACCATTGCGCGAGTCCTTGCGCGCATAGTCAAAATCATTGATTGCGATATTCAAGTTGAATCCTTGCCAGGGCTGTTCTTGCTTTTCACTAAGAAGAGCCAGGGGGATTTTGACTTCCGTAATGTGGCCGGTTTCGGTCCGCGCGCAGATTACCTTGGTGCCTTGCGGCATGGGTGGCAAGGAATAATAGGTTCGCTCAATTTCCCTGCTTCCCGGTTCTGTTGGCGGATTTGCCATGATTACTGCTTGCCACGCACAGCGGTTCTCGCCATGGGGTTGTTCCCGCGACGGGTTCGGCCTGGCATCAAGCCAGATCTCGGTACCGTCATGCCAGTGCCACATCCGGGTGGAATCTATCAGGAGGTGGTCATCAATCGCTTCCACCGCGATATAGAGATATTCATCATCAAAGGCGGTGCCAAATCGTCCAAGGAGGTCATTCCACCCCAGATACGGCTTAGTCGCCTCCTCGGGGTAAAGCTGCTTAGGTGTAATCTGCCAGGGTCCCTCCAGTGTATATGGCAATGCTGTCCAATCATCAAGCTTGCCGTCAACCACCACCTCATTTGTCAGCCGGGGACAGACTTGTTTTCTGGTAATGCCGAGGTTCCGGTTACCCTTAAAAGTATATGGTTGCTGGCCTTCATCCTCAGCCCAGGCAATTTCCCAACTAAATTTCAGAGTTGGTTTAGCTATTGCACCAACTCCATAGGAGACGTCAGATTTTAAGGTGATAGGTATAGCCTGGGTAGTATTGCCAGGGATCTCAAAGTCAAAATCTGTTGGCATTACCATCCATGGTGTTTCCGCTGTGATACTTCCCTCAATCCGTATTTTTTGAGGACTAGGATTAGCGATTTGGAGCCTTGTCTCCAGATGATCGACAAATACTGAATCTGTGAACAATGGCTTAATTTCAACAATTCTCCCATCTTCCAGGGAGTAGATGAAGTTAGTCTCTTGCCGGGTACGGATCTTTTTCTCTCTAATTCCGTCCAGCATCAGGTTCACAATCCGCGGTCCGTCGTCGGTCATGGTTACCCAGACTAGGTGGTCGAATTCCCCGAAAGCATCGCCGCGCAAAGCATTTCTCCCACCGGTGGTGGCAAGAGTAATATAGTCATTACCGTCTTTCTCCTCCCACGTATAGTCATGGTTGTGACCGGCAAAGACGGTATAAGAACGCCCCTGCAAGGCCTCCTCGATCTGATCCCAACCAGCGTGCCCGCCATGTTGATAGGAACAAAAAACTGGTTTATGCATAAAGACAAAGGTCCAGCGAACCTCCTGGTGATCTGCTAATACTTTGCGGACATACGCAATTTGTTCCGGGCTGAAATAGCCATGTTCAACCCCCTGGGGAGATTCTTCCGTGTTCAGGCAGAGAAACAGGGTCCGATGATAAAGGAAATGATAATAAGTTTTGCCATAACGTTTCCGATATTCTTCTTCGTGCAGTTCATCAACGATATCGTGATTACCAGGTATATAAAAGAAAGGCATTTCAAGCTTGGCGATCATGCGGTCAATTTCTGCATGCTGTTCTTTAAGTTTAGTAGCTTCTTTAGCATATCCCTGGATGAGATCGCCAATGGAGACCACAAATTCCGGCTGGAGCAGGTTAATCTTGTCCATGGCCTGATCAAAAACCCCGTTTCGGCACCCCCCGGTGCGATCGGCAACAATCACAAACTGGAAGTTTTCAGATTTATTATTCGCTTCCAGGGATGTCCACGGAGCGCCTCCTTCCGGTTTCTCCACGACGAAGGTTTCCCCTGCCTGGCTCAAAGTGCTGATAATTAGGATTGCGCTTATGAGAGAGATGATTTTCCGCATAACTCCTACCTTTCCAGTGTTAAGTACTGTGAGTTAAGATGCAGTTTATCAATATAACAAATTCATTGTGAAAAGTACAAGCTTTGATATATACAATTCTCCTTGGAATAGCTGTTTGCAGTGCCTGCCTTATTTTTCATTGACAAAAATTTAGCAAGCCGTTAGAGTGCTTTCCGTACTCCATAAGTTGCAGCAGGTTACATCCATTAAAATAAGATTTACAGGCATCTGCCTGGCAAAATTTATCTGGGTTATTTCAGAAGAAGGTTACTTTGTTTACTTGGAAAGGGTAAGTCATGGCTAAAGAGCTTAAGAATTATATTAACGGCAAATGGGTAGTAGCCGAGAACAGCGGCTACCTGGATGTGGAAAATCCAAGTACTGGCGAGACTCTCGGCAAGGTGCCGCTTTCGACCGAAGCCGAAGCCGGCCGCGCGGTTGCCGCTGCCAAGGCCGCTTTCAAGGGGTGGAGGGATACCCCGGTGGCTGAACGCGCCGAGTACATGTACAAGATGCTGGCGATTATGAAGGAAAATGAAGAGGAACTGAGCCGCACCCTCACGAGCGAAATGGGCAAGTCCATTCCGGACGCGCGCGCGGAAATGAAGCGGACCTTCCAGAATATAGAGGCCGCCTGTTCGGCGCCGATGCTGCAGCAGGGCTACAAAATGCTGGGCTGCGCCCGGAATATTGATGGCGAAGTCATCAACCTTCCGATCGGGGTGTTTGTGGCGATTTCGCCCTTTAACTTCCCGGCGATGACCCCCTTCTGGTTTATCCCCTTCGCGATTGTCACCGGCAATACTTTTATTCTCAAACCCTCCGAATTGGTCCCCATGACCGCGGATCTCTCGGCGCACCTGATCGAGAAGATCGGCCTGCCCGCGGGTGTCTTCAACCTGGTTCACGGCGACAAGGTTGCTGGCAATAGCTTTATTGAAAACCCGGATGTTGCGGGTGTGTCCTTCGTCGGTAAATCAGCAACCTGCGTGGAGATAGCTGCTAAGTGCGCCGCGCATAAAAAGCGCTACCAGGCAATGGGCTCCGCCAAGAACCACCTGGTCGTGATGCCGGATTATGTCCAGATGGACGAGTTGATCCGCAACATGAGCACCTCCTGCTTCGGTTGCGCGGGCCAGCGCTGCATGGCCTCCTCCGCGATCGTTGCGGTTGGGGATGAAATGTATGAAAAGGTATCTACCAGGTTTGTCGAAGACGCCAAGAACTTCATCACCGCCAATCCGCTCGATCCGAAGTACGCCAATGAACCCTTGCTGACCGGTCCGGTAATTACCGCCCAGGCCAAGGACTTCATCCACAAGATGATTGAAACCGGCGTGAAGGAAGGCGCGACCCTGGCGCTGGACGGCCGCGGCATCGAGGTGCCGGGCTGTGAAAAAGGACACTTCATTGGGCCGACCGTCTTTACCGATGTTAAGCCCGGCATGGAAATCCACAAGACCGAGATCTTCGGTCCGGTGGTCGTGATCCTTAAGGTGGATACCCTGGATGAGGCCATCAAGATTATCAATGAGCACCAGTACTCCAATGCCTGCTCGATTTACACCCAGAACGGATATTACGCCCGGAAATTCAAGCTTGAAGTGGAGCCCGGCATGGTTGGAATCAATGTGGGTATCCCGGCGCCGGTGCCGTTCCTGCCCTTCGGCGGGTCGAAGTACTCGATGATCTGCGACATCAAGATGCAGGGCCAGGAAGCGTTCCGGTTCTATACCCATGACCGGGTAGTCATCGAGCGTTACTGGACCGAGGACTAAGAAACCATTCCGAAGAGCGAAAGGAGCGAACCATGGCTTTCAAAAAGTTCGGCATGAACACCCAGGTGCTCATTGGAGAGAATGTCTGCGAACAGATCTCCATGCATGCTGAAAAGTTGGGCGCCCGGAACATCCTGGTAGTTACGGATGAAGGGTTGGTAAAAGCCGGGATTGCGGATAAAGTTCTTCAACACATTGACAAGGATAAATTCCAGGTCAAGGTCTTCAGCGAAGTCCAGCCGGATCCCTCGGTGAAGGTTTCGGATAAAGGCGCGGAGATTGCCAAGCAGATGAAGTGCGATCTGATCATCGCCGTCGGCGGTGGCAGCTCCATCGACGCGGGCAAGGCTATGGCCCTGGTCGCTACCAACGGCGGTTCCGCCGCCGATTACGAAGGCATCGAGCAGCATACCAAGACGCCCCTGCCCTTGTTCGCGATCCCCACTACTTGCGGGACCGGCAGCGAGGTCACCGGCGCTATTGTTATGACCAACACCGATACCGACTACAAATTCATTATCTGGGGCTTGGATATCTGTCCCAAGGTAGCCTTCCTGGATCCCACCTTTGTGGCGGGAATTCCCAAGAAGGTGATGGTGCCGACCGCGATGGACGCGCTGACGCATTGTGTGGAGTCTTATCTCTCCAAGCTCGCGACGCCGCAGTCGCAGGCCATGTCGATCGCGGGGATCAAATTGCTGGGTGAAAACTTTGTCAAGGCGGCGAATAACACCAGTGATCTGGATGCGATGCTGAATATGCTGATTGCGGCCGATATGGGCGGCATTGCCCTGGCCTCCACCCGGCTTGGGATTGTCCACGCCATGGCCCTGCCCCCGGGAGCAATGTTCCATGTTCCCCACGGTATTGCCAACGCGATCCTCCTGCCGCACGGACTGGAATACAACCTCGGCTCCGATGATGCCGCCTACTGCGAGATGGCCAAGGCTCTGGGCTGCGACCTCACCGGCCTCTCCGAGGCGGAAGGCGCAAAAGAACTGGTTAAGGCGCTCAAGCAAGTGGTGATTGATGTAGACGCGCCGGCCAAGTTCTCCGAGGTTGGAGTGACGGAGGATAAGATCGAAGCTATGGCCAAGGACGCAATGAAGAGCAGCCATATCTCCGTGAATCCCAAGCCCATTACCGAGGAAGCTGTAATCAAGCTGTATAAGCAGGCGATGTAATTTTAGAACACCCCGGAAAACCTCCGGGATTCCACAAATCCATTAAACCCGCACACTTAGCAAATGGGTGTGCGGGTTTTTTAATTTTTTTAACAGTCTAATATATAACAGGTTGTAGGTAATGCAATTAAGAGGAAATTATTTAAAATTTGCATTTCAGGCAATGTGTTGTAAGTTAATATAGAAGCATATACTTGTTGAATAAAAGCCTGTAATGGCATCTGTTTGAGATATCACAACTTGAAAGGCTCACAACCATGAGAAATTTCATCATCATTCTAATTGTGCTTACGATCAGCTCGTTTTGTTTTGCCTCCCCCATTCCGGTTCAGAGCGGTACCACGATTGTCTGTGATCAGCCAACCTTTGAATATACTTATGTGCCTAGGACAGAAGGTGTCGATGACACCCCGCAACTGAGCGGAAATATTGGTTTTGTAAGTGAAACCTCAGGCGCCAGCTTCTTTACTGATACCTCCCTGGATAGCGATACCGCCAGGGTGCTCTATACCCTGGTAGCAGGCGCAGGCCTGGAATTCGATGATATTAATATCAATTCACGTGCTACCATCTTCCATAATGAAGGTTTGATCACCGGCCATTACCGGGTTGATGGCGGGGGCTGGCAGTTATTCTTAACTACCCACCGCCAGTACACTGAAGATTTACGACAACTGGATACTCTTGAAGATCTTGGCGGTCAGACTGTAGAATTGCTTTATACGATCAACCGCGATACTACCAGCTATTGGACAGATGAAGGTAATGTCCAACTCTTCAGGTCTTATTCTGCGGCGGATTATACCTTCAGCATTTCCGGAACCACGGTTCCCGAACCCTCAGCGCTTATCCTGCTTGGGCTTGGCGCTCTGATTCTGAAGAGAAAACAATAACCTGATTTAAATTATTCTCTGCGCCCTCTCCCCCCGCCGTGCCTGTGTCGGCCAGTATCGGTTCGCTGTAACTGGTCTTCATTGCACTGCGGGCATTCTTGCGGCCGGCCGGTCCCGAATGGTTCATCGAATTCGTATTTGCAAGCCAGGCACAGAAAGCGCCGCATCCCGCAAATTTCAATATTACCCCCTTCAATCCGCAATGGCCGCGCTTCAATAATCGCAGTCGCCACTTTCTTTCTGGCCTCGGCCAGCAGCCGGGTAAAGGTAGGCCGGGAAATCCCCAGCGCTTCCGCGGCCTGCTCATGATACATCCCCCGCATGTCCGCCAGGTTCAAAGCTTCCAGTTCATCAATCCTTAACTCTATAAACCCGCCCCTGCCCAGAGGTATCCCGGCAGGCTTGAACACGGAGCACTTGGGCACCGCGCCTACTCTCCTGGGCTTATGCGGTCGGGGCATTGGGCTTTCCTTTTTTTATGAACATTAGTGCAAAATAGCCTTGACTTTATTATGAACATATGCTAATAATATTATACTATCTTTTTGGCCAATGTCAATGAAAGGAGCGAAAAGATGCCTGGTGGTGACGGAACAGGGCCCCTGGGAGGAGGTCGCGGTAGAATGGGTGGCCCATATAATGCCGGGGCTGGCGGGGAATGCGTCTGCCCGGGCTGTGGACACCGGGAACCGCATGTCAGAGGGGTTCCCTGCAATCAAAAAGACTGCCCTAATTGCGGCATGAAGATGAACAGGGCGTGAAACTTAGTGAAAGGAGATAGCAATGCCAAGAGGAGATGGAACCGGCCCGGGCGGGATGGGGCCGATGACCGGGCGTGCTGCCGGTTTTTGCGCCGGGTACGCGGTACCGGGATACGCGAACAATGTGCCGGGGCGTGGCTTCGGGTATGGCCCGGGCCGCGGACGAGGCGGCGGGCGTGGCGGTGGCCGGGGCTGGCGGAATATGTATTATGCCACCGGTTTGCCCGGTTGGCGGCGGTTTGGGTATGGCGCTGGCAACCTGGCGCCAATGGAGAATTACCCGCAGTCTGAGCCGCAGAGTGAGATGGTTTATTTGCAAAACCAGCGTGAATACCTGCAAGAGCAACTCGACCTGCTCAAGGAGAGGCTGGAGGAATTGGATTCTCGGAAAGCTGCCGAGCAATAGTCTACAGAAAGGTAAGCAATGAAGATTGCGATTACTGCCAGTGGCGAGACCCTTGATTCCCCGGTTGATCCACGCTTCGGGCGGGCAAAATATTTTATCGTGGTTGATTCCGAAACCGGCGATTACCGGACGGTGGATAATGCCCAGAACCTCAATGCGGCCCAAGGCGCGGGGATCCAGGCGGCGGAGAATGTTGTCCATCTCGGCGCGGAGTGTGTGCTCACCGGCAATTGCGGCCCCAAGGCCTTCCGCGCCATGCAGGCAGCGGGGGTCAAGATTATTATCGGGGTTGAGGGAAGCGTCTCCGGGGTATTGGAGAAATTCAAGGCTGGTGAATACCAAACCGCTGATGCCTCCAACGTGGAGGGGCATTGGCTGTAGATGAAAACCTTTCTTGATTGTGTCCCTTGCTTTCTCCGGCAAACGCTGGCGGCAAGCCGGATGGCAACAGACAACCTTGAAACCCAGGAGAAGATCCTGCGGGAAGTCCTGACAATGGCCGCAGGACTCTCCTTCTCGCGGACCCCGGTGCATATGGGGCGTGATATCCACCGGGTGATCAAAAAGTTCAGCGGGAATGCCGACCCTTACTGGGCGGCAAAACAACATTTTAATGATGAAGTGCTGAAGCTGTATCCGGAATTAAAACAAAAGGTCAAGGCATCTGACCATCCCTTTGCAACCGCTGTGCGCCTGGCGATAGCGGGCAATATCATCGACCTTGGTATCAAGATGACCAAGGATGATATTAACCTGCAGGAGACGATTGCGGATACCCTGGCCCAGCCCTTTGCCATCAACCGACTGGCGGAGTTGGAGAACGCGATCAAAACCGCGCGGAGCATTATGTATTTAGGCGACAATGCCGGGGAAATCGTCTTTGATCGTATCTTGATCGAAGAGCTGCCGAGGGATAAGATTATCTTCGCGGTCAAGTCCTTGCCGATTATTAATGATGCCACTCTTGAAGATGCCCGGGAGGTTGGCTTGACTGAAATTGTAAAGGTTATTGAAAATGGTTCGGACGCCCCCGGCACCATCCTGGAGGATTGTACGGAGGAATTCCAGAAGCTCTTTGCCCAGGCCGACCTGGTGATCGCCAAGGGACAGGGTAACTACGAAACCTTGAATGATGTTAAGAGGGCGAATGTCTTCTTCCTGCTCAAAGCGAAATGCCCGGTGCTTGCCAGGGATCTGGGCTGTGAAATCGGGAGCATTATTGCTACCTGCAATAATGCAAATGATCTCAAGGCAGGAAAGACCCGCGTTGGAAACGTTAAGAGGTAATTTTCCTTAGAATTTTTGCAGAGGAGATCCGGTTATGGCGAAGTTACCGGAAGTTGTAAGCAAAGCCTGGGATGACCGCCAAGGGCCGATTGTGCTGGCGACCTGTGATCGCCAGGGCAACCCCAATATTATTTATGCCGGCTGCGTTGCCAAATACGGTGAAGAGAAGCTGGTGGTTGCGGATAACTATTTTAACAAAACCCGGGCCAATATCAAAGCCGGCAGTCGGGGGGCCATCCTCTTCATCACAAAGGAAGGCAAAGCTTACCAGGTTAAGGGTAGCATAGAGTATTGTACCAACGGCGAAGTATTTGATGATATGAAACAGAACTGGCTGGCTAAAAAATATCCCGGCCATGCCGCCGCGGCCCTGGTGGTGGAAGAGGTTTACCAGGGTGCGAATAAACTGCTGTAAACTTTAAGCTGTCAAGGCGGGGGTGAAACCAATGCCTGAAAAAGAATTTAAGCATGTCTTCGGGCCGGTACCGTCACGGCGCCTGGGCCGATCGTTGGGCATCGACCTGGTACCATTTAAAACCTGCACCTATGACTGCATCTACTGCCAGCTTGGGAGAACCACCTGCAAGACCTTGGAGAGGAAGGAATACGTCCCCCTGGGCAAGGTGCTAGAAGAAATTGAGCGCAGCCTTGCCGGCGGCTCAAAGCCGGATTATCTCACCCTCTCCGGCTCTGGCGAACCGACGCTGTATTCCCGGCTCGGAGAGTTAATCAACGGTATTAAAAATTTCAGCCAGGTGCCGGTGGCGGTGCTGACTAATGGTTCGCTCCTCTCGAAACCGGAAATCCGCGAAGAGCTTGCCGGTGCCGATCTGGTAGTCCCCTCCCTGGATGCCGGGAACGAGAAGCTGTTTCAATATGCCAACCGGCCGCATCCAGTCCTGACCTTCAAGCTGATGCTGGAGGGGTTGATAAAATTTTGCAAGGAATTCGAAAAGCCGGTCTGGCTGGAAGTATTCCTGCTGGAGGGAGTAACCTCCATTCAGGCTGAAGTTGAGCGCATTGCGGAATGCGTCCGGCAGATCAAGCCCGACCGGGTGCAATTAAACACGGTTTCGCGGCCGCCAGCGGAGAATTTCGCTGGCGCAGTGCCGCAGGAGCAGATGCTGAAACTCGCGGAACTCTTTACCCCAAAAGCCGAGGTGGTGGCGGATTACAGCGGAATTTACTGGCAAGGGGATTATCAAGCGACGCGAGAGGAGGTCGTCAACACGCTCTCTCGCAGGCCATGTACGGTCACAGATATTGCCAAGGGTTTGGGGATTCACCCCAATGAAGCCATTAAGCATCTCACCCATTTAACGGAAGCAGGCATAATCACTTCCGAAGAGAAGTCTGGAAAATTATACTACCTGGTGAAATAACGAAAGTACAAGCCATGCAAATTGCAATTGCCAGCGGCAAGGGCGGTACCGGCAAGACTACGATCGCCACCAACCTGGCCTGGTCAGTTTCTTCCCACCGCCCGACGCGGCTCCTGGACTGCGATGTGGAAGAGCCGAACTGCCATATCTTCCTGAATCCCGAGATTGAAAAGACTGATACTGTCGGAGTTCCGGTGCCACTGGTCGATACTGAGAAATGCACCGGTTGTGGCAAATGCGGAGAGCTCTGCCAGTACAGCGCGATTGTCTCCATGAAATCAAAGCCCCTCACCTTCCCCGAGCTCTGCCATGGCTGCGGCGGCTGTTCCCTGGTCTGTCCAGCGGATGCCATTACCGAAGTTGACCGCGAGGTCGGCGTGGTGGAATCCGGCAAAGCGGGCAAACTTAAGTTTGTGCGGGGACTGCTGCGCATCGGTGAGGCCATGTCGCCCCCGCTGATCCGCGCAGTTAAGACATTTATTGATGAAGATCTGCTTACCATTATTGATGCGCCCCCAGGGACATCCTGCCCGGTAATCGAAGCGATCCGGGGCGTTGATTACGTAATCCTGGTAACCGAGCCCACGCCCTTCGGCTTGAATGACCTGATCCTGGCGGTGGAAACTGTCCGGCAATTACGGATTCCCTTTGGGGTGATAGTAAACCGGGCCGGCATCGGCGATCAGGAGGTGCAGGCATATTGTGAAAAGGAAAAGATCCCGATCCTGTTGGAACTACCGGATGACCGGCGGATCGCCGAAGCCTATTCGCGCGGGGAGATGGCGGTTAATGCGATCGCGGGATTGCAGGATAAATTTAATAGCCTCTATGCTGAATTGGCAGAGTATTTAAATGAATACTGAAGATGATTTTCAAGTAAAGATAGCCAAGCGCATGGAGATGGAAAAGCTTGCGCGTAAACTTCTGGGCGTCTCTGCCACCGCCGAGGTTGCCGAACTCAGAAAGGCTTTCTGGCTCCTGGCGATGAAATATCATCCGGACAAGAATCCAAAGGATGAAGAAACTCTTCACCGGTTTACAAACCTGGTAAACGCCTATGACTTTCTGCTCCGGGGCAGTGATTCCAGAATCCGCTTGTCTGCCGAGGAAGAGAATCTGATCGGCAAATATAAGGATAATGAATGGGGGTTTTTCTGTAATTGGCGTGAGAATTTTATGGATGATTATTTCCCAGGGGCTTCTGTAAAAGGAGAAGCCAGGCGGGAGGAAGAAACCAACTGCAAAGCGGATAATCCGTTTGAGCACTTTGCGGAACGGTATGATTATTGGTTTGAGGTGCCAAAAAACCGGTTGCTATTCGAAGCAGAAGTAGCGGTCCTGAAACATCTGATGGGCAAAGACCGTGAAGCTTGGCTGGAGGTAGGAGTGGGCACAGGTCGTTTTGCCGAAGCCCTGGGAATTCAAACTGGGATTGATCCTTCAAAATCAATGCTTCATCTGGCACAAGCACGTGGTATCCAAACCCACTGCGCCAGCGGGGAGGCCCTGCCTTATGCTGAAATGTCATTCTCCGGCATCCTGATGGTGGTGACACTGTGCTTCCTGTCCGCCCCGAAGCAAGTCTTCGCGGAGTGCAACCGGGTCTTGAAACCCAAGGGCGCCTTGATTGTTGGATTTGTGCCAGCCGGAACTTCCTGGCAGGAATTCTACAGTAGAAAAGCAGACTCAGGACACCCATTTTACCGCCATGCAAAATTCTATACTTGTGACCAGGTTATGCAATTAGCCGATGCGGCTGGTTTTGTCGCTGAAAATGCGGCAAGTACCTTGTTTAATGCCCCCGGAGAATCTACAACTCAATTGTGGAAGCCGGAACTGGTCGCAAGTGCGGGTTTCGTGGGCATGAAGTTTGTCAAAAACAGCACGGTTTGAATAAACCCTTGTAGAAAAGTGCAATCTAATGAAAGAACTCGTGATTATCAGCGGCAAGGGCGGCACCGGCAAGACCAGCCTGGTCGCCTGCTTTGCTGCCCTGGCGAAAAAAAAGGTCCTGGCCGATTGCGACGTGGATGCGGCCGACCTGCATCTGCTCCTGGAACCACGGATTCTTAAGAGAGCACCCTTCCAGGCCGGCAGGGAAGCAATTATCAGGGAAGCGGATTGTAATGGTTGTGGACTTTGTCAAAAATATTGCCGGTTTAAGGCTATCAGCAATCTTGAAAATAAATTCACCATCGACCCGACCGCCTGCGAAGGGTGCGGGGTCTGTGTTTACTTCTGTCCGCAGAAGGCGATAGACTTCCCGGAGAAGACCTGCGGCGAATGGTTTATCTCGGACACGCGCCATGGGCCGATGGTCCACGCCAAGCTTGGGATCGCGGAGGAGAACTCCGGCAAACTGGTCAGCCTGGTGCGTTCCCAGGCGAAGACTATCGCTCAAGAGCAAGGTCTGGATTTGGTTATCATCGATGGTTCACCCGGGATTGGCTGCCCCGTAATCGCTTCTCTCACCGGAGCTTCCGTGGTGCTGGTTGTTACTGAGCCCACCCAGTCCGGGCTGCATGACCTGGAGCGGGTAGCCAAACTGTCCTCCCATTTCAAAATCCCCGCCCTGGCCTGCATCAATAAATATGATATCAATCCCGAGATGACTGAGAAGATTACCCGGTTCTGCGAGCAGGCCGGTTTACAGGTGGTTGGCAGGATCCCCTACGACCCCTTGGTTACCAAGGCGCAGCTTAGTCGCCAGAGTGTAGTTGAATTTGGCGATACCCCCGCGGCAGTCGAGATTCGCCAGTTATGGCAACATCTGAGCGATCTGCTGGTTTGAGGAGAAAGAGATGGTGATAAACAATAAGTCACAGCCAGGCGAAGACCACCCGACCCTGGCGGAGCGCATGGGTGAAATTAACCACAAGCTCCTGGTGCTCTCCGGCAAGGGTGGTGTCGGCAAGAGCACTATTGCGGTTAATCTTGCTTATTCACTCGCTCTCACAGGCAAGCGCGTCGGCTTGCTGGATGTTGATATCCACGGTCCCAGTATCCCAAAGCTGCTGGGATTGGATAATCTTCATGTCAAAATCGAGCAAAACCGGATTCTCCCCCTCCGGGTGAGTGAAAACCTGAAGGTCATGTCGATTGGTTTTCTCCTTAAAAACCCCGAGGAGGCAGTCATCTGGCGCGGCCCGATGAAGGCGGGTGTGATCAAGCAGTTTCTTGGAGATGTGGAATGGGGTAAACTCGACTACCTGGTGATTGATTGCCCTCCCGGTACCGGCGATGAACCTTTGTCACTCTGCCAACTCCTCGATGATAGCGACGGCGCGGTGATTGTCACCACGCCGCAGGAAATTTCCCTGGTGGATGTGCGCAAATCCATTAATTTCTGCCGCCAGCTTAAACTCCCGGTTCTTGGAGTGATTGAGAATATGAGCGGGTTTGTCTGCCCGCAGTGCGGCGAACTGGTAAATGTCTTTGGCAGCGGCGGCGGTGAAAAGCTGGCCCAGGAGATGGCGGTAAGGTTCCTTGGCCGGATTCCTCTTGATCCGATGGTGGTAGCGGCTTGCGATGCAGGAAAACCCTACTTAGGCAATCATGCGGAAGGTGAAACCGCTTTGGCTTTTAAACGGGTAATACATCTCTTATTACAAGTTGACAGTGCCTCGGCAAAAGGTATCTTTATGGAAGAAACTGCTATTACCTCCAACCGTAACAATGCAAAGGAGAAGGTTATGAGAATTGCAATCCCGGTTGCAAATGGCAAACTTGCCATGCATTTCGGCCATTGCCAGGAGTTCGCGCTGATTGACGTTGACCAGAAGAAGAAAGAAATTATCAAGCAGGATAGTGTCCCCGCCCCGGATCACCAGCCGGGACTGCTCCCCCCCTGGCTTGCCGAACAAGGCGCAAACATGATTATCGCCGGAGGGATGGGTAGTCGGGCGCAAACCATCTTTGCCGACAACAAGATTGAGGTGCTGGTCGGCGCCCCGGTCGCCTCTCCGGAGAGTATCGCCCAGGCCTTCCTGGACGGAACCCTTACCCGGGGCGAGAACGCGTGTGATCATTAATAAACCTGTAAATATCTGGAGGTAACTTGGTGAAAATAAAGCACCATCACCGGGGAAAATCCTCGGAGCAAATCATGGATAAAGAAAGCATCTTGTGCGAGCTTACGATCCAGCCGGGACAAGTAATCCTTGACGCCGGCTGCGGCAACGGCTACATGGCCAAGGAATTCTCCCGGGCCGTGGGTGAAACTGGAAAAGTCTATGCCGTGGACAGCGATGCCGAGGTAATCGGTCTTCTGCAGCAGGAAACCTCCGGGACCAATATCGAAGCGCGGGTCGAGGACATCACCAACCTGCAATCTATTGAAGCTGAATCTGTCGATTTGATTTATATGTCAACCGTCTTCCATATGTTTACCAGAGAGCAGGCGCGGATTTTCCAGGAGCAGGTTTCCCGCCTGCTGAAGCCTGGAGGAAGCTTTGCAATTGTGGAGGTGAATAAGGAAGAACCTTCCCTTGGCCCTCCCCCTGAGATCAGGTTTTCACCGGAAGAGCTGCAAGCCGTAATAGACCTGGCTCCTAAAGCCACCATCCCTGTGGGGCAATACTGTTACCTGCAAACCTTCCGGAAGGATCACTGATTTAGCGCAGGGCGTATTGTTACCGGTAGTTATCAACATACTCTTATCTCCCCCCTCCTATCCCCCTTGCGTTATTCTTTAAATTGTGGTAATAATTTTTCCCAAGATATTTATTTTGTTCTGTTGGGCAATGACTTATTATCATTTTGACCATAAGTTGGGAAAGGAAGATTTGATGCATACGAATGGCTCCATCAAGCTGGATAACGTACAGGAGGTTTACAGCGGGCCGGAAGGGGATTTGTGGGAACTCGTTATGGGCCAGCAGATCCACATCGGTGGCCTGGCTTCATCCATGGACCTGGCGGAGAAGGCCGGGATCTCCGAAGACACCAAGGGGATTGACCTTTGTTGCTGTAACGGCGCCGGCATGCGGTTCCTGGTGCGCTTCCGGAAAGTTGCCACGATGATGGGGGTCGATGCGACTGAAAAGGTTATCGCTCATGGCAAGCAGCTTTGCGAGGAAGAAGGCCTGGCGGCTCAGATCGCTTTTACCCTGGCGGATGTTACCGCCAGCGGCCTACCCGATGGCGAAGCGGATTTTGTCTGGGGCGAGGATGCCTGGTGTTATGTCGTGGATAAGACCAAGCTGGTTTCCGAGGCCCTGCGTCTGGTCAAGCCCGGCGGGACCGTGGCCTTCACCGACTGGGTCGAGGGGGATAAACCTCTCCGTAATGCAGAGGCGCAAAGGTTCCTGGCCTTCATGAAATTCCCTAATCTCCAGACTCTTGGCGGTTATCAAGAGCTGTTGGAATCCTCCGGCGGCGAAATCCTCCATGCCGAAGATACCGGCCGCTTTCCAGCGCACGTTGATCTCTATTTGCAGATGTTGAACATGCAATTGACTTACGATGCCCTTAAAATCATTGGCTTTGACCTGGAAATGATGCAGGCCATGGGGCAGGAAATGATGTTCATGCAGGAACTGGCGCACGCCGGTAAGATTGCCCAAGGATTATTCGTTGCCAAAAAGGCCTAAGGTGATTTAAAATCCAAGGAGATGTTTTTACCTGGATTAGTATTGCGCCAATCTCCCGCGATGAGTTGCAAATGAAGAGAATTATATATTCCTGCCCTTTTATCCCGGCAGAATGGCTTGCTGCCCACGGGTTACATCCCTGTCGGATACTTCCGGGGCATGGACAGGGCCACGATTCGCCCGACACTTTGGCCGGACTCTGCCAATACGCGCGGCTTTTTTCAAATTGCGCTTTGCGGGAATCCCCCGGGGCCATTGTCTTTTCCACCCTCTGCGATCAGATGCGCAGGATGGCGGAACTGCTCGGCCGCCAGACCTCCATTCCGATTTTTCTCTTTAATGTGCCCTCCACCTGGCAAAGCCCGGCGGCCAGGCAAATTTATCTTCATGAGCTTGTTCGCCTGGGCCGCTTCCTGGTTACGCATGGTGGGGTCGAGCCCAAGCAAGAGTATTTGTCTGAAGTGATGAAAAGCTATGATCGCAAGCGCGAGCAACTCAAAGGATTGCGTCAGCATCTCTCCGCCCGGCAATTCTCCGAAGCAATTGTAAACTTTCATCGTAGCGGTAGTATTGAAACCAACGCCAACCCGAAAGGGATTGAAGTTGATAAGCTCCCGGTAGCTCTCCTCGGCGGGCCTATGTTTGCAGATATTTTTGAGATCTTTGATCTGGTCGCGCAGAATGGGGGTGACATCGCCCTGGATGCAACCGAGAGCGGGGAGCGGACCTTGCCTGACCGCTTTAATCCTACCAACCTTGAGGATAATCCCTTGGATGAACTCGCCCACGCGTATTTCGGCACTATCCCTGATGTCTCGCGCCGCCCGAATACTCTGTTATATGAATGGCTGGACCGGATGATTCGCGAGCGGGGAATCCGTGGCATCATCATCCGCTACAACACCTGGTGTGATCTTTGGCACGCTGAGGTCAGCAGGCTCAAGGAGCATGCCGGGCTGCCCGTGCTGACGCTCCATACCGAGAATACCTATGCCCCTGGCGAACGCCTCCGCACAGCCACGCGCATCGAGGCCTTTATGGATTTATTAAAATGACTTGCAAACCTGCACGGCTCAGCCTGTGTCAATGGGACCAACGGTACGAGGAGCTTTACGCCTCCGCTCCCCCGCCCTACCCTTACGGCGGGCCGCTCTGTACCCATGCCGAGGATGGCGATCAACGGTTGACAAAACTGCTGTTTGATAATTCCGAGGCCGCTCTGCGGTTGTGGAATTTCCTCCTCAGCGAGGAGGACCGTTTGCAGTCAGCTCGTGACCGTGGCAAAAAACTGGTCGGAGCCATGAAGGATCTCGGGACCGTGCCGGTAATGGCCTATGCCTTGCCGGAGGTTGTTGCCTTCTACCCGGATGGGGCGTGGTGGATTCCCTGCGTTATGGAATTGAGCGCCGGGCTGCTCAGCATTGCCGACCGGATGGGCATTGATGAAACCTTCTGTCCGGTGCGGGCTATGCTCGGCGCCTTTGAAACCCAGGCGCATTTTCCTATCCCGGACCTCCTGATATGCAGCGTCGGCGCGACCTGCGATGATTTCTCCGCGATTGCACAGCGCCTGGCAGGGATGGGGCACCCGATCCTCTGGTGGGAGATTCCCCATCGCCGGTTCCCGGAAGCGGGGGAAGAAGCCGTCACCCTGCCCGGAGGCCTGCAGGCGCCCCGCAGCCAGGTCGAAGTTGTGCGCACTGAACTTGAAAGAATTAAATCCGCCTTTAAAGGGCTTGCTGGAGTCCCGCTTACTGATGAGATGCTCGAGCTCAGTATTACTAAAACCAACGAGGTGCGCCGCCTGCTGGATAGACTTCGCTACTATGCCTATACTGCCACGCCCTGCCCTTTACCAGCGCTGGAGATGTTGATCGCGGAGATGCTGGCGATTCACTTCTGCTCGGACCAGGATGAGTGCGTCCGGGTTCTGGAGCAGCTTGTCGAGGAGGTCAGAAGCCGCGTTATCGAAGGAACCGGTGTCCTACCGGAGGATAATGTCCGCGTCTTCTGGGTAAACCCGGTAGCAGATCTGCGCGCGATGAACCTGCTGGAGGATTGCGGCGGGCGCTTGTGCGGCACGGAGTTCCTCTTCTGCCACGCCCTTGAGCCCATTCCGGAAGACCTGCCGCCGATGGAGGCCCTGGCCTGCTCCGCCCTGGCTGATCCCATGGTAGGGTCGGCCGCGGACCGGGCTGCCAGGATCCTGGCTGAAATTAAACGCTTCGGCGCGGAAGCTGTGGCGATCTCGCGCATCCCGGGCGCTAGCCATTGCGCTACCGAAGGCACCATCATCCGGGATTATCTCCAGGCGAGCATGACGCTCCCTATCCTGGAAATCGAAATCCCGCCGATCTGCGACGGGATGGCTGCCTCTATTAAGAACCGGCTCCGGGCGTTGGTGGAAACCGCCCGGAGCCAAAGATAATCGTAGATTATTGACTATGCGCTGCCAGCAAGGCATCAAACTGTTCCAGGGTGATGCCCTCCCTGCGGACTATATGCCCCTCGTCAACAACAATCAGCCATGGCATGCTGCTGACGCCCCAGCTTCTCAACAATTTATCGCGTTTTATTTTTTCCTCGGGAACTTTGCCGATCGGTATGGTTACCCCGGCCTGTTCCGCCCAATCCTGTACGTCTGCTTCATCCGCAAGCGCGCCTTGGACGGATAAGAGGATCACATTCTTCTGGGCCAGTTCTTCGGCCCGGCCGGCAAGGATCGTAATCATCCGGCGCGATGGCCGTTGCTCCATATCCCAGAAGCAGATTACAACCCGCTTGCCCTGGGCAAGTTCCGAAGCGGGCTGCAGGCCGAAGTCCTCCAGGCTGGGCAAAGGTTTGCCTAGCAGCGAGGTTGCTTCCGGCACCTGCGGCCGCTGGCCGGGGTACTGGCCAAGGACGACCTTGATCTCCGTGTCCCCACCCTGAGCCCTGACCATGCCATTCTGGTTATTACCACCGCGCAAATGGGCATTAACCTGGAGCTCGCCGGCAACAATATTGTCGATCTTGAATTTACCTTCCTTATCGGTCTGGGCCTGGCGGTGCGGCTGCTTGTCGCCGTAAACATATACCTCCGCCCCTTCTACCAGTTTGTCATCCGCGTCCACCACTGTCCCTGAAATTGACAGGATGGCCATCGGCAGGACCAGGGTTTCCAGTTCGATCTTTTCAGCCTCATCTTCAGCCAGTTGATGGTTGGTCCTGGCCTGTCCATACCCCTCCGCTTGCGCATTAACATCATATCTATACCCGGTAGGAATGGCGTTCAGTTCATACCGCCCTTCTGCGTCAACCTTAATCCTGCCCTGGGTCAGAGTGGAGCCATACCTGCCGCTATTTAACATGATGTATACCTGCGCGTCGGGAAGGGGCTTATCATTTTCGTCGGTTACCTGGCCGGTAAAGGTGGCGGCGGGCGCAAGGTTCAGCTCAATCGGTTTGGCTTCATCTTCAATCGCATAGGTCGCGGCAAGGTTATTTTTTTGATCACGGGCAACCAGGATAAGTTGCATGTCCTCCATCCCTCCCCAACGTTGCGCGGTGGTGGTGAACTTGCCTTCCTTGTCAGTGGTTGCACCTTGTCCGCCCGAGGGGAGAATCTTGATATTCACTCCCGCAAGTGGCTTGCCATCAGGATTCATTATCGTCCCGGTAATCTTCGGCTGAACCTTCAGTTGCGCTTCTTTCCGGGTGGTTTCTCCAGCAACTAACGTAATCTGTTCATTGGGCTGGTAATTAAGATATCCCTCTTTACCTATATAATTAAGCCGGTATTCACCCGGCAGCAGGCGGATGCGGGCAATGCCTTCCTTATCAGTCATACCGGCAAAGTACTCCTGGGGGGCTTCCCTGTATACACTGACTTGCGCGCCAGAGAGAGGGGCATTATCCGCTTCAGCCGTAACTACAACCTCGAAGACTACGCCCTTTTCTAACTCTATTTTTATATCCGCTTTCGTCTCGCCCGCCTTGGTTTCAACCATCACCGGCGTTGTGATCCATTCCGGGGTTTCGTTCGTGGAGGGGATTAATGTAAGTTTGTATTTACTCTCCTCAAGATTGGTGATCTTGAAACTGCCGTCTTCCGCGGAGACTGCTCGCGATGGAGTGGTAGCAGACGCCGGAGGGTCTTTCATTGCTATAATTTCAATTCCAGCCCTTGGCTGCCCGCTCTCCTTGACAACCACCTTGCCTTCAATGACCGCCTCGGGAGGCAAAACGATCTTGATATCCTCCTGCCCGGCAGCATAAGTACACTTGAATTCCCCCTGGGGATTCTTCATGGTAAAGATACCGGCCTTGCCCGGGGCCTTGACTATGAACTCTGCCTTGGCGTCGACCGGGATATTGGCAAACTTGAATTTGCCCTCGGCATCCGTCTTGGTTATCACATGTTCAATTCGGTAGAGCGGTCCCCGCCGCGGTTCGTCCTCGTTTTGTATGAGAGCGCTTACCTCGGCCCCGG
>JAFGNG010000213.1 GCA_016927125.1 Planctomycetota bacterium
AGCACCTGAACAACTGGCGCCGGGAAAGCTCAATACGCTTATTCGCCCGGCGATGCAACCCAAATCGTGACCAAGAGCATAGGGGAAAACCAAAAGGAACGCAAGCCAGAAAACTACATTTCGAGTGAATTTTTTTAGCTTTATGCAAAAGCTAAAGAGTTAAAGCATGTTTTGAATAAAGGGGTTATGCTTTTTTTCATCCGCAATGGTGGTCGCGGGGCCATGTCCGGGGTAAACCGCGGTCTCTGCCGGTAAAGCCAGCAATTTATCCTTGATACTCTTAACCAGTTGCACATAAGAGCATTCCTCCAGATCATAGCGACCCATTGACCCCTGGAAGAGGGTATCGCCACAGAACACCAGGTTATCCTCACGCGCGTAAAAGGCAAGGTGCCCCGGCGCATGCCCCGGAACTGCCAGGCAAGCCAAGGTAAAACCGTCCACTGTGATGCTGTCGGGTTCTGTGATTTCCCGGTCTGCGCCCGGAGCCCTGGCGCTTGCCCCCACCAGGTGGCTGAGGTTGCGCTGAGGGCTTTGCATCCGTTCATTACACTGTGGGCTGCAGACAATGGCCGCCTCCGGATAGCGTTCTTTCAGCGCTCCCAAAGCAGCGATATGGTCAAAATGGCTGTGCGTTACCAAGATGTATGCGGGAGTCAACTGGCATTCAGTAATCGCGGCTGTAATAGCCGACTCATCGCCGCCGGGATCAATGATTGCGCAAAGCTTAGAGCCTTCACGGTAGACCAGATAACAGCAGGTTGCCAGGGGCCCGACCTCAAGGGTGATGACATTAAGCTTTGGCATAAGATAAAACCCTTCCAGCCAGCAGGCTACTACGAAAGTAAAAAGACCGGGTGCATAACTGGAAACTTATCTTATGTAAAGGGTGGGTGTCGTGCAAGGGTATGTTTGCAGCGTGTGGGTTTTCTTTGAAAACAATTAATCAGTTGCAAAAAATCTGAAAGTAAAGAGAATCCATAATGAGAATTAATCTTTGAGGATGCGTCTTTTTTTAAGGAATTTGCAGGATAAACCCGAAATGCGAATCCTTCATATTATTACCCGGATGATCCTGGGCGGAGCCCAAGAAAACACCATGCTTTCCGTGCTTGGACAGGCGGAGCGCCCGGATCTGGAGGTCACGCTCCTGAGCGGCCCCACCACCGGCCCGGAAGGGGATATTACCCCGCTCTTCCTGAAAAGCGGGGGTAAACTTATTATTGAACCGAACCTGGTGCGACAGCTTAATCCCGCCAGGGATATTGCAGCTTATCAGGCTTTGCGCAAACAGATCCGCGAATTCCAACCAGAGGTAGTACACACTCACTCCAGCAAGGCGGGGATCCTCGGCAGGATGGCGGCCTGGAAGGAAAAAGTGCCGCTCGTTGTCCATACTATCCACGGCCTCCCCTTTCATCCTTACCAGGGTTGGCTTGCCAATCGCATCTATGTAACTGCCGAGCGGTTCGCGGCCAGGCGATGCCACCGGATTGTCTCGGTAGCAGATGCCATGACCCGGCAGGCCCTGGCCGCCGGGGTGGGCAAGGCGGAGCAATACCGCACTGTCTTCAGCGGTATGGAGATCGAACCCTTCCTCAGGCGCGATCGCGATCGCGATGAACTGCGGCAACGTTTCGGGCTGGGAAACGATGATTTTGTGATCGGTAAGATCGCCCGCCTCTTTGAACTCAAGGGGCATGAATACCTCTTCCAGGCATTTGTCAAAATTTTACAGAAACATCCGCAGGCGCGCCTCTTCCTGGTGGGGGATGGTCTGTGGCGGGAAAAATTCGAAGCCATTGCACAGGCGCAAGGCTTTGCCGATCGGATAACCTTTGCCGGGCTGGTACCGCGTGACCTCCTGCCGGAAACCATCGCCGCCATGGATATGGTCGCCCACTGTTCCCTGCGCGAAGGCTTGGCGCGGGTGCTGCCGCAGGCGCTGCTCTCCGGGAAGCCGGTAGTTTCATTCGATGTTGACGGCGCCCGGGAGGTGGTTATCAATAATCAAACCGGCTACCTGCTCCCGGCGCAGGATGTTGCGGCGCTAACCTCCGCAATTGACGATATCATTACCAATCCGCAGAAAGCCGCCGCCCTGGCCGCGGCCGGCTGCGAGCTCTGCCGGAAGAATTTTAACTGGCGTGTAATGGTGGATAATCTTTGTAGCTTGTATGCAGAAAGTCTGGGTAACCCAGCTTAAAGACAAGAATTACAGGCAGACTGCACTGGGGGATTGACATAATTCTCCGGACAATCATAAATTGAGATAGTAAAATAATCTTATTGCCCAGTTTCAGTTAAAACTCTGTATTGGAGCATAACCATGCGGCTGATAATCATTGCAATCCTTGCTTTTGCAATTGCCTCTTCCTCTCTGTGCGCCGAGGAAACCGGCAATGGCTTTACCCAGGTGGAAAAGCAGGAGCTCCAGGGCTTGCGCCAGACCTCCCAGACTTTCCGTGCGGTTACCGGTAAAGTGCGCCCTGCAGTTGTCCATCTCCGCTGCACCCTGCCCAAAAACCCTGCCAGCGCTGTTGGTAAAGAAAGCTCTAAGGCATCGGGTGAAGAGGCAACGACCACCAGTGTCGGCAGCGGAGTAATCATTGATCCCAAGGGATTTATCCTGACCAGCTACCATGTGGTTCTCTTTGCGGAAGAAATCCGTGTCTTCCTTGCCGATCGCAGGGAATTCAAAGCGCAATTGATTTCTTTTGATGCCATTTCGGACCTTGCGGTTCTACGCATCGACGCCCAGGACCTACCGACGGTGGTACTGGGGGATTCCGAGAAAGCTGAGGTTGGCGACTGGGTGCTGGCAATCGGGAGTCCCTTCGGATTACAGCAGACTGTTACCGCGGGAATTATTTCAGCCACCGGGCGCGATTTTTCCAGCGGTGAGGATAATCCTTATGTCGGGTATCAAAATTTCATCCAGACCGACGCTGTGATCTATTCCGGCAGTTCCGGGGGCCCGCTGCTCAACCTGGATGGAGAGGTTATCGGTATTACCCACAACAATATGGCCATGGCCGTTAAACACAAAATTGTTCATGAATATAAAGGCTTGTCCTTTGCCACCCCCATTAACTTCGCAAAAAATGTCCTGGAGAGCATGAAAAAAGGGTATGCCGCCCAACGGGCTTACCTCGACGGCGTGGGTTTGCTGGATGTTGACACCGCACTCGCCGAAGCGGCAAACCTTGACCGGATCTATGGCGCACAAGTCCAGTATGTAAAACGCAACAGTTCTGCCGAAAGGGCAAAATTGCGCACTGGCGACATTATCCTGGCTTTTGAGGAAACTGAAATCCGCAATAAGGTTCACCTGCGCGGCTTGATTGCCTGCGCTGAAGTGAATAAGGAAATAAGCCTGACGGTGTTACGCGACGGGCAGGAAATACAACTTCGCTTTAATCCCGAACCCGGTGAATTTATTGTCGAAGACACCATCTTTGGCTTTTCCTTGAGCAACCTTACCCGCTCACTTGCCGACGTCTATGATAGTGAGAGCACGGAAGGAGCCTTGATCTATTCTGTCAAACAAAGGGGGCTCGGCAGGGAGATTGGCCTGCTCCCGGGGATGATAATAGTCTCGATCAATGATGTAAACATTCCCGACATCAACGCGTACAGCCAAGCTGCAAAACGCTTCAGCCTGGATAACCCGATTTTGTTTGTAGTCAAATACCAGAATTCTATTAAGCGGTTCGGCCTGATCCCCAAGAATCGAGAACCAAAAGAGAATGTGGAGGCGCCGGAAGAATAGCTGCCGGGAAGCCCCTTCCCCGGGGCAAACCCAGTTAAAACTTTTGCTGATGCAATCTTTACACGGCAAAGGCAAAACCATATACTCTTTTTTGCCTTATGTTATTTCTGTCACCGCCCTGCCGCACCCTTTATTTAGTAAGGTTTAAGGTGAGCAGCCAGGAGCAATCACCATGGCGAAAATTATTCAAATCAACGATATCGTCGAGGGCATGATTGCCGCTCATGATATTATGAACAACGATGGGCATGTCCTGCTCGCCGGCGGCACCAGGCTGACTCCAAACCATATTAACCTCCTCCGGAAGCGGGAGGTGGAATCCCTGCTGATCCGGGAGCCCGGCGAAGAACTGGTCGAAATCGATGAAGAGCTTGCCAAGGTTGAAGAGAACAGCAACTCCGTGGTAATCCGCCGCGCGCAGGAGAGGATCCAAAAGGTCTTCGCCAAGGTGCGCGAAGACGAGCTGATGGGTAAGCTGTTTTCCCTGGCGCTCAGCCGGGCGGCAGAAATTACGCTTACCCCGGAGGGAAATGGCGATGGCTGATGTTAAAAAGCTTGTCAGCGAGATTGAAGAATTGCCAACCCTTCCCGTGGTGGTGGCGAAAATCACCGAACTGGTTAATTCCGACACTACCTCCGCTTCCGACATCAATTTTACGCTTTCCAAGGATCTTGCCCTCTCCAGTAGGATTTTAAAGATTGTCAATTCCAGCTTTTATGGCTTTCCGAGGCGGATTAACTCAATTACCCAGGCTGTTGTTATCCTCGGTTTTCATAGCATTCGCAACCTGGCGCTGTCCTCATTTGTTTTCAGTGCCTTTGCGAAGGGTTGGCAATCATTTGACAACCGCGCTTTCTGGCTCCACTCCCTCGCCACGGCGGTGGCCGCCAACCAGATTGCCGGGTTGCTGCGGGTGCCGCAGCGCACCCGGGAAGATATGTTCATTGCCGGTCTGCTGCACGATCTCGGCAAGGTGGTCATGTGCGAATATATCCAGGAGGATATGGACAGGGTATTGAAAATTGTCGCTCAACAGGACTGCCTCTTTTTAGATGCGGAAGCAGCCTGCCTGGAATATAATCACGCCCACCTCGGGGCAAGCCTGTTGGATTCCTGGAGGCTGCCAAGCTCAGTGGTCGAACTGGTTGAGTTCCATCACCAGCCGGAAAACGCGGCCGTGGAGTCGCAGCCCTGTGCCGCCATCCACCTGGCGGATATCATCGCGAGGAGTATCTGCTGCGGCAATGGCGGCGATAACAAGATCCCGAAGATCAATCCTGCCGCCTGGCAAACCCTCGCCCTTGGTTGGGATGACGTCGGCGCGGTAATGGACCATACGCTGGCAGAGATGAAGAATGCCAGCGCCTTTTTTGAAGCTGATTAGTGGTGCCGGAATCCCGCTGCCGGGGGAAAGGCTCCCGCTTTGATTGTCCGGAGCCATTTCCATGCATATCGCTTTTAATTTTCATGCGATCGTTCCTCCCTTTACCGGCGTGCAACGCGCGGCCCTGGGGATGCTGAACGGCTTACTGAGTGCTTCTCCTGAACTCAAGGTAACGGTCTACGTTTCTGCCGGGTTTGAGGTTTCTCTCTTGCCGGATCATCCGGGCTTGCGGATTAAAAAAAGCTGGTTCTCCAATGGCAACCGTCTGCTGCGCATCTTCTGGGAACATTATGTCCTGCCGGTAAAACTAGCGCAGGACGGCTCCGAACTTTTGCACGCGCCATGTTATATCATGCCCTTCTTTTGCCCCAAGCCGGCGGTAGTTAATATCCATGATATCTTTGCTTTTTCCCATCCTGACTTCTGCAAGCTCAGCAACCGAGCGTATTTCCGCCGGATGATGCCGCGAACCATTCATAAAGCCAGGCGCGTGATTGTCCCTTGTAAAGCGATTAAGAATGAAATTATTGAACACTTCCCCCCTGTGCCCGCCAGCAAGATTGTGGTCGTTCCCTGGGGAGTGGATAAGCGCTTTCATCCCATCACCGATGCGGCGCAACGCCGGGAAGTACAAAAGCGCTACGGCCTGCCGGAGAAATTTATTCTTCATGTCGGCCGCGGGGAACCGAAGAAGAATATCCTGCAAATCATTGAAGGCTATTTTGCTGCCATGACCGTGGAAAAACTCCCCCACGACCTGGTGTTGTGCGGACCGCAGGGCTGGGGCCTGCAGAGATTAAAACGCACCATTACTGAACTCGGGATTGAGTCGCGGGTAAGGCAGACCGGTTTTGTTGATGACAAGGATCTCCCGGTGTTGTATGCTCTCGCCGACGCGCTGATCTTCCCTTCCCTGGCAGAAGGCTTTGGCTTTCCCGTCCTGGAAGCAATGGCTTGCGGAACGCCGGTGATCACCAGCGATCTCCCCGCGATCCGCGAATTGGCCGGAACCGCCGTACACCGGGTGCCCCCTGGAGATCTGCCCGCCCTGCGCGAAGCGATTGAAGCCGTGCTCGGGAATGAAGGCATTGCCAACCAGTTACGCGAGGAAGGCTTGGCGCGCGCCAGAAATTACACTTGGCAGCGTTACAGCGAAAGCTTGCTGCGAATCTACCAAGAGGTTATAGCAGAGGAAAAACCGGCGTGAGCCTATCCAGTTCCATGCTTCGCCTGCTGATGCGGGTTAGCACCAGGAAGTTATATCCCCAATGGCGCGAGTCGCTCTCCTCTCCGCAAGCGAGCCAGTCTGCCCGCCTTGCCGAGATCCTCTCCCGCCACCGGGAGAGCGTATACGGGCGCCAATACTTTTTTCACAACTGTTCCGATCCCAAGTCCTTCCGCCAGGCTGTTCCGATTGTCCGCTATGATGACCTGGGCGAATATTTCGAGCGGATGCAGAATGGCGAGGAGGGGGTCCTGGTCAATGAATCGATCGAGATGTTCGCCGTTACCTCCGGCACCATGGGCAAGCCCAAGTATATCCCGGTAACACGTTCGATGAATTTAGAACAACACCGTTCGCACCGGATCTGGATGAAGTCGCTGGTGCAGGCCCATCCCCGGGCAACCGAGGGCGCGCTCCTGACCATGGTGTCGCCCGCGGTCCAGGGTTACACTCCCGGGAAAATCCCCTTTGGTTCCGCCTCCGGCAAAGGTTATCTCAACCAAGCCATCCCGGTACGGCGACTGCATGCGGTTCCCTATGAAGTGATCCGCATCGCTGATTACGAGGCGAAGTACTATTGCCTCCTCGCCTTTGCCTTGGCAAGAGACCTTTCCTGCATAACCAGCGTCAATCCCAGCACGATCTACCTCCTGGGCGAGCGGATGCAACACTGGAGCGAATCCCTCCTGGAAGACCTTTCGGTAAGCGCCCGCGGGAAAGGCAGTCTGCGGAATTGCCCTAACCTTACCCCGGAGGAACGCCGCCCCCTGGAAAAACTTCTCTCGATCAGCCGTAAGCGGGTGCGAGCTTTGCAGGAAATCATGCGAGGTGAAGGTCGTTTGTTGCCGCGTACAGTCTGGCCGGGGCTTGCAATCATCTGCACCTGGCACGGAGGCAACGCCCCGTTCTACCTGGCAAAACTTCCGGAGTTGTGGGGAGAGGTCCCGGCGCGGTGCCTGGGCTTACGCGCATCGGAGGGGATGTTTAGCATCCCCCTGGCTGATTCCACCCCGGAGGGGGTACTGGCAACCTGGGGGCATTTCAT
>JAFGNG010000214.1 GCA_016927125.1 Planctomycetota bacterium
AAAGACTTGCACAAGGTTGACAATAAACATATTTTCTGACAGTATTAAAAAGTTGGATCATTAAATTCTAGTTTATATTTCTATAAAAATAACCCCTAAATTACAAAGAATGAAAAATGCTATGCAAGAAAAACTCTTAACCAGCGGAAAAGTAGCAAAGCTTTGTCAAGTATCGGTACCGACAGTGCTCAATTGGATAAACTCCGGCTTTCTGCCAAGTTATAAAACTGCCGGCGGACACAACCGGATCTCGCCACTGGGGCTGCTCAGATTCCTGACTGAAAACAGTATGTTCATTCCCAGTGAACTTTACGGCCTCTCTGGTGTAGAGCCAGAGGAGCTAACCTCTGAAGGCAACCAGAAAAAATCCGTGGCGATCGTCGCCGACGATGAAGAGGTGGTCAGGGATCTCCTGCACGAGGTGTTGACCGGGATTAATTACGTGGTAGTCGATGTCCAGGACGGGCTGGAAGCTTGCCTGCAAATGGGACTGCTGCGCCCGGAACTGCTGATCCTGGATTTGCTTATGCCTCGCATGGACGGCTTGCAGGTTATCCAGACCATCCGCAAGCAGCCGGAGTTGAATAATACGCGTATTATAGTAGTTTCCGGTCATATCACGGACGATGCCAGGCGCGCGCTGGAAGATGCTGGCATTAAACATATTATGGAAAAACCGATTTCAATCAGCGAGTTTGTCAGGATTTCGCGCTTTGCTGAAGAGCAGTAATCCCGATAGGTTTTGAGATATTATTAACCGCCTCCTCAGGGCAAGATCAGCTTTACCAGGAGGGGCAAATGATCCGACCCGATATCCGGGTCGGATTTGCATTGGATAACATCTATATCAGGACTGACCAGGCAATGATCCAGCGGAATCCTTAAGATTGGATTCCAGGATGGCCAGGTTGGAATCACCCCGAACCCCTGCCTAGCGTTTTGCATCCCGCTCTCCCGGATAAAGTCCGCGTAGAATGATGACCACATGGTCAGGTTGAGATCGCCTATTAGAATTTTTGGATCTTTAAGACTGGCAAGATGTTTCGATACAGCGGCAAGTTGCTGGTTGCGCATATTAAAACCAGTTTCCGTTACCGGTGGCAAGGGATGGGTAAGCAGCAAGCTTACAGGTTTTTCATTCCCCTGTAATTCTACTTGGAGAGTCGGGATTACAGTATTTCCAATATATTCAATCTGCTTAAAATTCAGGGGAATACGGCTGAATAACGCCATGCCGAAATTATCGTCCTGGGGTAGTGCAACCTGGTATGGATAAACATGTTGCAAAGGTTTAAGGGATTCCGTCCAGGCGTCATTCACTTCGAGCAAAGCGACCAGATCGGGATTGCTTGCCTTGACTGCTGCAAGCAGGCGATGGTGCTGTTGATTATCGGTATAGACATTGGCGTAATAGATGCGCAAAGGATTGCCGGAGGGATTGGTTACCTGCTCTGCGTTAAAGTACCAGGGCAGCACTAACGAGGCATTAACCAGACAGCAAACCAGCGCGGCCAAGGCCCACCGGCGGCGGCGGATCATAACGAGGACGAAAAAGCATAGAAATGATACAGCTGCATACTGCACGCGGAAGTGGCAGGCCATATCCAGCAAGCGATGAAACTGGCCAAGAAAGCCACAGCCTGTCAGGATTACTACTCCAGCTAAAGCCAGCTGGATGGGTATAGCGAGTGTTTTATTTTTTTTGGAATGTTTCGGTTCAGCCATGATGCTTGTCAACCTTGGAAAAGAGCTGGTCAACCAGTATTTTAGCTTCCTCCAGCCAGTCTTCTCGCTCTTTCTGCGTGCTGGTAACAATAGTCCTGAACATCCGGCGGTGAAAGTGCTTCACGCCGCAGAGATCGAAGATGCAGTCCTTCCAGATACGCTCCAGGGGATCGCCGAAGATAAGCTCTTCGCGTTCCTCCGAGGTGTTGGAGGTATTGAGCACCAGCGCCACCCGGGCCTGTAGCAAGCCTATCGGCACGCCTTCGCCGCTGTCGCCGTCCTCGAAGCGGTACGCCACCTCGGGCCGGATAACCCGGTCGGTCCAACCTTTCAGGATTGCCGGCGGCTGCCCCCACCAGTTGGGATGAACAATAATAATGCCGTCGGCGGTGCAAAGCTCCTCACAATGTTTGTGAATGATTTCCGGAACCGGCCCATCAGTCGCGGCTTCCTCACTATACAGAATAGGATCAAACTTTTCGGCGTAGAGATCATGGAAGATCACTTCATGTCCATTATGGTCAGCCGCTTCACAGGCCGCATCAGCAAGCGCGCGGTTGAAGCTCTTGGGATCAGGGTGCGCGAGGATGAGGAGGATTTTCATAGGTGTCCTTACAGGTTAATCGTCAGATCGCTGTTTGACCTTATGGTTAAACAGTATCAGAGCCTGCCGAATATTATCATATTTCTCCGGCAGCCAGGCAACGGTGTTTTCTGGATAAATCCTGTCTATAGTTCGCAGATCATACGGGGCAATAATTACCTGGGCGTTTTCATTGCCGATTTTTTGCACCAGGGTAAAGAGTTCTTCAATCGCGGGGTCGCCAATCGGGATACAGCCAATTGTAACGGACTTGCCGTGAATAAAGATATCGCCGCCGAGATTGGTACGCCCATCCTCCTTTGCTTTCTCAAGATCGAAGCGGTTGGGATAATTAATCTTTATGGAGAGATGATAACTGCTGTTGGGGTTTAGCCAAGTTATTTTATAAATCCCTTCCGGGATCTGGCGATCTCCAGATTTCAGCTTCGGCCCTAACTCTCCGCTGAATCCCGTGAAGGGATAAGACTTAATGAAAATCATAGAGTTGTCCAATTCAGCCCATAACTCCAAAACCCGTTCTTCTTTTAAGGCAATTAAAGTTATTGCTGACGGAGGATAATTAACTTCAACCTTTTTAAAATGTGATGCCAATCTTCCTTCCGCATCATTCCCGTATTTTTTAGATACTTCTTCCAGGGTATATTTTCCGCGAATTTGCAGAAAACACGGATACCAGAAGCGCCGTCCGTAGTGATAAAAGAGAGCTATACAAAGAAGAAAACAAATGATTAGGATTGATACTTTGATTTTATTCATTATTATCCCCTCCCCTCAATCCCCTCCCGGTGGGAGGGGAGGTTCTCATCCTTAATTTTTTTCAAATGTCTGCTGTTCACGCTCCCTCTCCCCTTGGGAGAGGGTTGAGGTGAGGGATGTTCCCTTCTCCCACCCCTCAACCTTCCCTTGCTTTATAGAAAAGAGAGGATGGGGCTTGAAGTTTGTTATTTTCTTAAGTGCAAAATGCTGTTCCGGATCGCGATTCTTAAGTTTAGCTAAAAGATGCCCGGCTTCAAATTTAATTTGCCCGGTGGTTACTTTGAGCCGAGGAAGTTTTTCGGGTTTGCGTACCTTCTGGCGGTCAAAGCGATATCCCCTGACCTTGGCTTCCTGCCAGATATGCCAGAGGTAAGCATTGATCGCACTCAAGGTTTGAGGATGCTGTCGGAAGCGCAGCAGTTGCGGGTGGTGACGGTAGCCGGTAGTCTTTCCCCGGAGCACTGCCTGCGCCAGGAGCGCCTCGCGCCAAAGCGCGACCAGCCCGACGGAATCAAGGTAACATGGATGCAGCGACCATAAACGCATACGAAGATTCTAAAAAGGATTGGGGTTTTGACTATTTATCATCCTGCCCAAAAAGGTTGTCCTCTTTCTCTTTATCTTTATCTTTTTCTTTCTCTTTTGCTTTATCTTTATCATCACCGTAGATTGTCTTCGGCTTGAAGATGGGTTTCAGGCCGCGCTTGACGGATTTCTTCTCTTTATCCAGATCTTTTTCTTTATCTTCCTTATCCACCTTCTTCTCGTCTTCCCACTCTTCAGGTTCCTGGTCGCTGGGAGTGGTCTTGCCGATATCAATAACCTCAAGTTTGCCTTCCAGGGGTTCGGCCTGGTAATGATTGACAATCTTTTCTTCCGCTTGCACCGATCCTGTTTTCTGCTTGTCATCGGTGCTGACATCCTGTTCAATCCGGGCAATCTTTTCGGCGGGGAAGAACTGCTCCAGCCGCCCGCCCTTCATGGTAATGATGGTCGTACCCTTGGGCCCGCTGAGCAGGATGGAGCCCTCAACCGTCGTGCCATCCTTGAGGTGGATAATATCTTTGCGGCCAACCACGCCCACATCTGCGGCCTTGGCAGTCGAGAGAAATATGAGGAAACCAATTACCATTGCCAATGCCCTATAAAGGCGCTGGCGGAACAACTTGCCGTTAAAACCATGATTTCTCATAATAATTCCCTCTTACTCCTGAAGCCCGATTATTCCAATATCTTACTGTCACTTGGCAGTGCCGATCCCGCCGCTGCATAATAACTTATCGACATTTAATTAATAACTCTTGCCGAAGATCACGCGCTGCTTGCTGGGTGCGCCACAGACCACGCAGGCCCCTTCCTCTTCCGGTTCATCAAAGGGAATGCAGCGGATCGTTACTTTAAGCGCCTCCTTGGGCTGTTCTTCACACGCGGGCGAGCCGCACCAGTGCGAATATGCCCAGCCGCCGTGGATCTCAGGCTTTTCCTGATCCTTCGGGGTAAAGAAATTGACAAACTCGTCCCAGGAATCAATCCGCCTGGAATTCTCCGCGCGCAGCCTGCGCGCCCGCTCGAGAAGCTCCGCCTGGATGCTGTCCAGCACCTCGGTGATGCTGGCGACAAACTCGTCCTTGCCCTGGCTGTAGCGCTCCTTCGGACCCTGGTCACGCCGGCCGACAAAGACCGACCCAGCCTCCATATCGCGCGGGCCGATCTCGACCCGCACCGGGATGCCCTTCTTGACCCACTCCCAGGAACGTTCGCCCGCGTTGAGATCGCGGTCATCGATCTCAATCGTCAGGGGAATCCCGTGGTATGAAACCCCCTGCAACTTCTCCGCAATCTCGCGGCAATAGGCGGTCGTTTGCTCGCGCCCGGCTTCATCACGGAAGATCGGTAGGAAGACCACATGCGAAGGCGCCAAGCGCGGGGGAAGGATCAAGCCGTCATCATCGCTGTGGGTCATGATCATGGCGCCAATCAAACGGGAGGAGACGCCCCAGGAGGTAGTCCAGGCGTATTCTTCCTTGCCTTCCCTGCTCTGGAACTTGATTTCGCTCGCCTTGGCGAAGTTTTGCCCCAGGAAGTGCGAAGTGCCGGCCTGGAGCGCCTTGCGATCCTGCATCATGGCTTCGATGCAGAGGGTGCTGACCGCGCCGGGGAAACGCTCGGAGGCGGTCTTCTCGCCGGTGGTGACCGGGATTGCCATGTATTCCTCGGCAAAGTCCTGGTAGACATCCAGCATCTTGCGAGTCTCTTCCCAGGCCTCTTCCGAGGTGGCGTGGACCGTATGCCCCTCCTGCCAGAGGAACTCGATGGTGCGTAGGAAGAGACGCGGGCGCATCTCCCAGCGGACAATATTCGCCCACTGGTTAATCAACAACGGCAGGTCGCGGTAGCTCTGCACCCACTTCGCGTAGGTCGCGCCAATAATGGTTTCGCTGGTGGGGCGAACCACGAGCGGCTCTTCCAACTCCCCGGCGGGCTTGAGGTTGCCCTCGGCGTCGCTTTCGAGGCGGTGGTGAGTAACAACCGCGCACTCCTTGGCAAAGCCTTCGACATGCTCGGCCTCTTTCTGGAGGAAGGAGAGCGGGATAAAGAGCGGAAAATAAGCATTGCGGTGCCCCGTGGCCTTGAACATCGCGTCCAGGTTGGTGCGGATATTCTCCCAGATGCCCCATCCCCAGGGCTTGATCACCATGCATCCCCTGACTGGAGAATTCTCCGCCAAGTCCGCCGCCCGGATTACCTGCTGGTACCATTCCGCATAGTCTTCCGCGCGGGTTGGCGAGATCGCATTCTTCTGTTTCTGCGCCACAAGGACTCCTTTCTCGAGATGTAACTCTTTTCCAAGAGGCAGTAATCTTTATCAGTAAGGCGCCCTCCGGTTCTGCAGTCCAGCGCGCCGGTCCAGCCTTTAAATCCTATCTGAAAACAGCCCGCATGTCAAACCACTGGCCCTGGCGGGAGGAAAATGCATTAAGTTGTTGCCAGCGCAACTTTTGCTTGACATTAACATATGCGGTTCATATCTTAAATAATTAGAGATCTTAACAAGATGTCGAAGTATTTTATTCCACTCTTTCTTATCCTGAAAATCTATAGGTAAAGGTAGAATCATATGGATATCTTCAAAGATTTCTGGCGGTTTCTGGGGGTAGTCTTTCTGGGGATGAAGGATGATTCCAGGGCCTTTATTGAAAACCTTGAAGCGGCTGAACGTTATAACCGCTGGGGCGATGAGCGTAAAGACCTCCGCGACTACCAGAAAGCGCTCAAGCACTGCGAAGATTGTATAGATAAATACGCCCCCAAACCGGACACCCTGGCGCGCAAGTACACCACCCTCTTTGAGATTCTCCTCGGGATTATCCGGCTCAGGATTGCAAGATTTATCCAGAAGAATAACCAGGCCCTGAATGGCCGCGGGGATATGGAGGGGGCGGTAAACGCGGCCCGCAAATCCTTGCAAGCCAGTTATGCCACTATTCAAAAACTTGAAAGAGATGGCAACATGATCAAGGCCCAGGGCGAAAGGTCGCACGCTGATGAACTGGAGAGGAACCTGGCGCACCTGGAAGAAGACCTGAACCATAATGATCCCTGTATGAAACTTAAAGCGGAATACCAGCAAACGCTGGATGAATGCCGACAGTACAAGACCCGCATGGAGTTAAGTTTTGCCGCGGTGCAGCAGATTGAAAATCTCCCCAGTGGGATGCTGGATCAAATCATCGTCGGTGCGAGATCGCAACTGAGCAGCATTGAAGAAGAACTCTATGCCCTGGCCCCTGGCAATTCCGCCTCCTCGATGGAAGAGCCTCAAGCCCTGCCTGAGTCTGCGCAACCACCGGCGGAATCATCGTAAACCTTCTGGGAGCGCATGGCCAAGCCACTCCTCCAGAAAGCTGAAACATTGGCTGATTATCACCTTGCCCAACGGAGTTGAGATGCGAGTAATTGCCGGGAGTGCCCGGGGACGCCAACTGGGTGTGCCCCGGGAGGGAAAGGCGCGGCCCCTGCTGGAAATGGCGCGCGGGGCCATCTTTAATATCCTGGGCGAGAAGGTCCGGGAGGCCGCCGTCCTCGATCTCTATGCCGGCAGCGGCGCGATTGGGATTGAAGCGTTGTCACGCGGGGCAGAGAGTTGCGCCTTTGTCGAGGCGGATCCAAACTGCGCCAGGGAACTCAAAAACAACCTGATAAAATGCGGTTTTGCCCAGAGCGCCAAGGTCTTAGAGATGAATGTGATCAGAGCCCTGCCGCAACTGGCTGGCAGTTTCGACCTGATCTTCCTTGATCCGCCCTACCAGGATGCGGAAACTTGGGAGAATAACCGTGACGCGGGAGTAATCGTCGAACAGACCTGTAACTTGCTGGCAAAGACGGGGACCATTATTTTCCGGCTGGAAAAAACTGCCCCCCCTCCCCCCACCTGGGGAGAGTTGCCGTTAAGGGATCAGCGTGAGTACGGGCGCAGCCGGATCTGTTTCTATAGCGCTGCCGAAACCAAGGAGGATTAAGCATAATGGCTCCAACCCCCGCGGCAGAAGGAGGCGGCCCGGAAGCGCTGCTCTTCGTCCTCGCTGGCATTGCGATTGCGATTATAGTGCCCTACATTATCCGCCGGTCCCGGCGCGCAACCAAGCTGGAATCAGTGCCAGTGCGCGAGCAATGGAATGAACGCAAAACCCATAAGAAGGCCCGCCATAGCGCCGACCGCATCCTGGTGGACCTGGCGGAAACCAGCCGTGAAATCAGCGGCCGCATGGATACCAAGATCCGGATTTTGAATACGTTGATCCGCGACGCTGAACGCTGCATCACCCGCCTGGAGGAATTGCAGGGGATTAAGCCGATAGACGCGCCGCGTGAAGTCGCCCCCACCGCAGGCATTGCCGGTGGCAACCAGGATAAAGAAGGAGCAGAAGCTCCTCCCGCGTCGGAACCAACCCTGGAAGAAACCTCAGGGGATAATAATCTCTGGCCGGGACATTCCGCCTGGGCAGGCTCCCCGCCGTGGTTGGGCAATTCCATGCAGCCGACCGTGATCTCTGATGTCCCGGAACTGCCAGCAACTCCTCCTGAGGAAGCAGCCGGGGAAGACTCCCCGGAAGCCAAGGCGGAAAGCAAGGCTAAATCCAAGGAGAAAAAACCCAAGCCCGCAGTTGACGAGGGCTTATCGAACGGCATGTCTGTAAAGGTGGTCGCGCTCTTGGAGGAAGGCTTCTCCGTGCCGGAAGTTGCCCGCCGCCTGGATATCTCCCGCCGGGAAGTGAAGCTGATCCAGGCGTTGCAGGAAGGTGAAGGATAAGCGGAATCCTTCCCTATCTAACCATTATTCTCTCGCCACCAACCCCTCCACATGCATCCGCAAGCCCTTCTCAATAGGTGTAGACGGCACCTCCAGCCCGCAGTCTTTGAGGGTTTGCAGATCATAGATGCGGTGGCACATGAAAGGCCCGTGGCCGGGATTGGCAGCCAGGTAGGGAGCAACCGGCACTTCTTCAACCTTCAGCTTGACGCCTAAAACCTCCGCGATCATCTGGTAATACTGCCAGGACTCAATGATGTCAGGGCCGGCAGTGTTGAAAATCTTCCCGAAGGCCTGCTGGTTCCCCGCCATGCCGATAATGAGCTTGCCGAGATCATCGGCGAGAATAGGCTGCTGAAGAAAATGCCCTCCGCCGACCAGTTTCAAAGCTTCGCCAGCGCGTAATTTCTTAATCAAATCTGGATCACGACCATGCATAGGCAGACATCCCAAGAGCGAGGTCGGGCCGTAAATATGGCACGGGCGGACTATACTCCACTGCATGCTGCCGGTATCGCTCTGAATGAGTTCCTCCTCGCAGAGGCGTTTCTTGTAACCGTAGCTGTACGACCCCCCCCCGTCAGCCACATAAAATTCTGTCTCTTCTGGCTGCGGGAATTTTCGCTGCGCGGGATCATAGACAAAATCAGTGGAGACAAAGACAAATTGCCTGGCGCGCTCCCGGAAGAGGATAATATCCTGCTGCATCTGCGGGAGATCATAGCAAATACAATCAACTATCAGGTCCCAGGTTATATTTTGGCCACTAATAACCTCTTCCATTGCGGCGGTATCATTGCGGTCTGCAATCAAGGGCTCGACTCCCGCGGGCAATTCCCGCTGGCCTCGTGTAATCGTCCAGACCTGGTTGCCGCCAGCCAAGGCTGCCCTTG
>JAFGNG010000215.1 GCA_016927125.1 Planctomycetota bacterium
CAGGCTTTCATCGTTCCCGAGCCGACCACCATGGCCCTCATCGGTCTGGGCGGACTGCTCATCGCGATGCGCCGCAGGAGCTAAGTTGTTGAATTCTTAGCCAGAACAGCTTTGTTGCCCTTGTGGGAGTTATAAAAGCAGACGAAAGACAAACCGCAAGACAACAAGGCAGGAAATAATTAATCCGCCGTTCCTCTCGGGGAATGGCGGATTTTTTTGACAATCTCGTTTTATGCTTGTAAAAACTTATAGGGGCGCGGCGCGCCGTGCCCCTACAGGTAGTTAAACTTGCTCTCTAGGCGGAGAAGATTAGGCCTGGCCGGCGGAGTTGAGCACATTAATGTTCTTGTGCTTGTAAAGCTCCTTCAGCGCTTCGCGGGCCGGACCCAGGTACTTGCGCGGGTCGAATTCCTCCGGCTTGGTGGCCAGGACCTCCCGCACTGCCGCGGTCATGGCCAGGCGGCCGTCGGAGTCGATATTGACCTTGCAGACCGCGCTCTTCACCGCCTCGCGGATCTGGTCTTCGCCAATGCCGATGGCGTCCTTGAGCGCGCCGCCGTATTTGTTAATCTTCGCCACCAAGTGCTGTGGTACCGAGGAGGAGCCGTGCATCACGATGCAGAAGCCGGGGATGCGCTTCTCGATCTCCTGCAGAATATCCAGGCGGATCTTCGGGTTGGTGCCGGGCTTGAATTTAAAGGCCCCATGGCTGGTGCCGATAGAGATGGCCAGGCTGTCCACGCCGGTGCGCTTGGTAAAGTCCTCCACCTCGTCCGGCTGGGTATAGATATGCTCCGCGGCTTTGACATCATCCTCGATTCCCGCCAAGACGCCCAGTTCGCCCTCGACCGTGACATCATATTTATGCGCGTACTCGACCACCTTCTTGGTTAGCTCAATGTTCTCATCGTAGGGATGGTGCGAGCCGTCAATCATCACGTTGGAGAAGCCCATGTCCACGCAGTCCTTGCAGAGCTCGAAGGTGTCGCCGTGGTCGAGGTTGAGGGCAATGGGGATACCCTTGCCGTCCCCGGAGATCTCCTTGGCGTATTCCACCGCGCCCTGGGCAAGGTAGCGCAGCAAGGTCTGGTTGGCGTACTTGCGCGCCCCGGAGGAGACCTGCAGGATCACCGGGCTCCTGGTCTCGACGCAGGCTTGCAGGATCGCCTGCATCTGCTCGAGGTTGTTGAAATTATAGGCCGGGACCGCGAAGCCGCCTTTCACCGCCTTGGCGAACATCTCGCGGGTATTGACCAGGCCCAATTCTTTAAAACTAACAGCCATGTTCTTCTCCTTTTGCTTTGGCGGCCAAGAGCCGCGTTGAGATCCGCGCCGGCATAATCAGGTCCGGCGGCAGGGTTATTTGTTATAGGGCCAGATTACAATCTTAGTTTTTCAGCTGAGCATAATAATATCGCCATGTGATCTACAGGATTTCGGGGATTTCGACAAGGTTTTTTTTGATATCATCGTTTGGGGGGCTCTAATGGATAAAATCCTCAGCCCGGAAGCAGGTGACGAGTTTTAGCCCTGGCAGGGATTACTCCCATCGCAGCTGCAGCTTGCCCCGCGGAGTAATCACGATATTGGAAAGAATCAACTCGCTCTCGTTCTTCTCCACTTCCCCAACCTTGCCGGAGATTACCTTAGCAACGCCTGGGGAGGCTTTGGAAGGTAATTTCACCCGCAATTCTTTCAGAATAGTTTCTTCCTGCCGAATGCTGCTTAGGGTGCAGGTGATCCCACCGGCGTCCTCGGCAAACTCCACCTGGCCGCAGAAGAGTTTCCAGAAAAGTGGCATCCGCACGGGCAGCCGTGGCGGGGCGAGGCGGATCCTGCCCTGCGGGACGTGCTGCTCCGCTCCCAGGAACGCGTAGGGCAGATGCCAGGCCCCCAGGCAGTTCAGGTAATGGTAGCCGTAAAACCACTTGCCGGTTTCGCTGCTGAAGAAGAGTTGCCCGTACCAGGGCTCTTGCAGATGGTTGATGGCAAAACCCGCAGTCTTTTCCGCCAATTCCAGCCCCTGCTCCACCCGCTCGTAACGGAGCAGCAATGCCGCCAGGGATTGGGCAGAGATTGGGGTATAGGCGTTCGATTGCGAGGCCCCGCCGGCTTGGCTGAGGTGGACCGTGCGGTCGGCGGGGGTGCCGTCGGCATTGCTGGCGACGCGCGCGGGCAATTTGCAGGGCATGACATTGCGCTGCCAGATTGCCTGTAGCCCCCGGCGAATGCGTTGTTCGGGATGCACTTCGCCCAGGCCTAGGAGCGCTGCGGAAAGGGTGCCGTAGGTGAAATTGTCGATGAAGCAGAGGTTATGGATCTGGTTTTTGCTTGCGTCGTAAGAGAGATTGTAATATTCGCCATTCCACAGCTTGGATTCGACTACCTGCGTTGCCTGTTGGCGAATCCCGGCACACCAAGCGGCGAATTTTGCGTCGCCCCGGTCCTGCGCCAGGCTCTCTCCTGCCAGGAGGGCGGCAATCCATTGATCCGCGATATACGCGGCTGTACCCAACATCGGGAAGGTGTCCCAGGCCTGGTCAATACCGTGGACGTTGGGGATGCCGTCATGATCCTCGTCCAGTTCGCGCACGCCCCACCGGAGCAGCTTCTTGATCACGGGATAGATTTTTTGGCTGAATTCCGGGTCGCCTCCCCAGCGCACCTGCCAGGCGGCTGC
>JAFGNG010000017.1 GCA_016927125.1 Planctomycetota bacterium
AACGCCTTGGTGGTGCCGGGGGAGCTTAAGGGTAAACTCTAAAAGACTTCTGCGGTATTATCCTCCTTCCCAGCTTTAACTCCGGTTTCCTGTTTCTTAGGGTAGCCCTCGACATTCTTAAAAGAAACAAACTTGCCGTTTTTATCGAAGGTGAAGATGGTATTCATTATCATTATTTCACGATCCCAGATGGTTACTTCCGCCATGTAACGGATTGATGAATTGCCCTCGCTATCAACTTCAACCTCTCCCCATTCAATGGTTTCTCGATCCGTTATATCCCGAAATCCGCCTTGAAACAAAGCTTCAACCTTTTCCATCAGCACGTCTTGATCCGGGATGAATTCCGGCTGATAGGCTTCTGTGGGTAGCCCTATCTTTTCCGGAAAGCCCTCAATATTTTGATAAGAGACATACTTACCGTCCTGATCAAAAGTGAAGATTTGGTTCATAACCATGTGGTCACGATTATGGATAATAGCGTTGTATTTATAGCGGATGGAGGAATTACCATTGTCATCTGTCTCAACTTCTCCCCACTCTATAGTTTCCCGCCAGGTTACATCCTTAAAATTATTTCGGAAGAAGTCTTCGACCAATTTCATCATCGCAATCTTATCGGGAGGAAGCTCCGCTTTCTCTGATTCGGTGATGCTGTATTCCCGCTGCGGAAATCCATCCAGATTTTTATAAGAAAGATATTTGCCATCGGGAGCAAAGGTAAAGACCTGATTCATGATCATCTTATCCCGGTTCCAGATGTTGGCGTGATATTTATAGCGAATAGAGGAGTTGCCGTTTTCATCAACCGTAACCTCTCCCCATTCAATGGTTTCCTTGGCTGTGACATCCCGGAAGTTCTTCGTAAAAAAGTCTTCGACTAACGCAATCATTTCTTCTTTAGAGAGGCCGGGATTGGCCTCAGGTTCTTCACCCCATTTGTGATTTCTTCCTCCGGGAATATTTTCAGTCACGTAATCTCCGGGCCTGACGCCGATCTTTTCAAAGGTAAATTCATCAGGTGATATCACTTCATTAAGCATCTCGGTAATGATAGTTATATCCAGATGCCCCTGAAATTCCTGATTAGGAGGAGAATAACTATAATCAAAAATAATTGCATTGGGCACAAAAACTCCAGCAACCTCTTCATACTCGACTTGCCAGCGATAGGTCCCTCCTTGCCAGGTATGAATGAGTTCAATAGGGTTGCATCCCTTGGATAAGTCGAAAACCTTTTTGTTGTAGATTTTAACAGTCTTTCCATCGGTTTCTTTAATAAAATCAGTTTCAAAGGTTACAATCTCACCTTCTTTTTTTATAAAGCCTGTAGTTGATTTCAGGATATTATTGTTTTGCCAATTGTAATAATGCACAAGTTGCTCAGAGATCACTTTGTCTTCATCAAGATCGTTCTTCATGATATAGAAGGGATTAAATGCATCCATGGCTCTTGATTGCTGGATAGTTCCCTTGGGATGGCTAACTATATGACGAGGAGCTTTTTCTCTCTGATCTGGCAAATAAGGATTAATATAACTATCCAGATCGGTGCTCAAGCCAGCAGTAATAGTTAGTTTGAGCATTCTTACGCCTTGCTCGTTCTGTATAGTTCCTTCAATGATCTCCCTTGACCAGCGCAAATTATCCGCTCCCACGTCAATAATGAACTCAGCACTTTCAGTAACATCCCTGATGCCATCTTTAATTGTCGTTGGCTTTGCGGGATCAGAGCCTTCGGCAGTAACCAGATTATCCTTACTCGTGTGGACAGTTGCCTTGCCTTTCCAGGTTTTAATCTTGTCGAGATTGTCTTTAAAACCCTTGGCGATTACAGGCAGCAATTCAATATCGCCAGTAATACTGCCTTGCTTAGCCTGCGGTTCTCCTGCCACCGCCTCCATGACTACCGGCGTGGTAGCGCCGCCGACAGCGACCGCGGCGATGGTGATAATGGCCGCGGTCTGCATCTTTGCCCAGAACATCATTTTAATAGCTCCTTTTGCGATTAGTGAGGGAGTTGAAAGGGCGCTGGTTGCGCCACCAGTAGCACCAGCAGCGCTGGTAGCAGCAGCGGTTCCGGTCAGCGCCGCGCTGGTGCCAAGTGTGGTAAAGACCGTGCCGGTAGTGGCGGCGGCCAGGCCTGCCGGCACAGCCGCAACCGCCTCAGACTGCAAGAGTGTCCCCAGCGCCAGCGCGGGGATGACAATGCCTTTACGCTTGAGGAACTTGCGCAGCTTCTCTACCGCTCGCGAGAGCCGCATCTTGGCAGCGTCTTCCGTGATGGCAAGCGCGCCCGCCACTTCCGCCAGACTGTTATCCTCGAAATATCGCATCAGGATTGCATCCCGGTCTTTTGCTCCCAGCTTGGCAATAGCCTCGTTGAGGTGCGGCGAGACCTCCTGCCAACCCGGACCACTCTTGTCATTTTCAGCTTTGGAAATTGCTGACAAAGTTTCATAATACATTTTTCGCCTCTTGAGCTTGAGCGCATTGGCGGCGGCGTAGCGGGTAGTCTTAAAGAGCCAACCCGCGAGAGTGCCTTGCCGATGGAGTTTACCCGCCTTTTGAGCTAGAACCAGAAAGACAGCCTGGGTAATGTCTTCAGCTAGGTGAGCGTCATTAACCTGGCGCAGGGCGGTAGCGTGCACCATCCCGACATGGCGGTTCACCAGCGTGGTAAAAGCCTCCTCATCCTTGCGCGCCGCGTATGCCTCGAGTAGCCCGAAATCATCCATGCTTATTATTTCTCCGGAGAAATCCATAAAGCTTACACCCGACAATGTACGCCCAGAGATAGAGGGTAACAACATTTTAGTTGAATTGGCAAAAAAATTAAGTTGGCATTGCAAAAAGTGTGATTTATATTTCATAAGTCAAAGTATAACTTTACACTACAAAAGTAATACAAAGGGTTCACAAGGAGAGCAAAGGTATGAATCTCAAGATTCTAGTAGTATTGTATACGATTATTTTATGCTGCTGCACCTTGGTACAGGCGGATAATATCTATTTAATCGATATTAATACCGCTGCGGCAGCTCCTGCTGGCGCGAGTTATTGGAATTCGTTGTCCTTACCCAGCGGCAGCTATACTATCTATGATACGGAGCAGGCGAACGCCATCTTATTGAATATTGTCGATGATTTTTCGAATGAGGGCTTTACCACCCTGGGTTATGTGCCCAGCGGGGACGCGGCTTGGGCGGAGAATGCGGGGCTGGATTATTTCTGGGTAAGCTCTTCAAACCAGCGCGGAGAGATGGTGATCAGCGGCCTTGCCAATGGGGCCCTTTGCCAGGTGGAGATTTACAGCGGCAACTCACTGTTTCCATGTAATATGGATTTTAAGGTTAACGGCAGTTATTCCGACAACAATAACTCTATGGACTTCAACCCCCTGGGTAATGACAACGAAGTTATGCTATGGGAGAATGTCACGCCGATCGCGGGCATGTTCAGCGTGGTAAATGACGGCTGGAGGGGGACGGGAACCTCGACCTTTAACGCCCTGCGCCTGACTGTGGTTGTGCCGGAGCCGGGAACCATGGCTCTTTTGGGCGTGGGCGGGATGGCATTACTGCTGCGAAATAAGAAATCATAGCATCACAGAGTAAATCTACCTCATCGTCCAGGTAGTACCGCCGGGGCGGTCTTCGAGAGTGATACCGAGGGTGTTCAATCCGTCGCGAATCTGGTCAGAGATGGCGTACTGCTTTTCCTTCCTCGCGGTTTCCCGAATTTTAATCACGAGTTCCATCAGCTTGTCAATCTCGGCGCCGCCTGTCTGAGGACGCTCCAGCGGCAGACCCAGCACAGAGAGGTGGCTGGTTAATACTGCGGCTAATTCTGAAATGTTTGCGGAAGCCGCTTTATCTTTAATCGCAGTATTAAGCGCGCCGACAGTGTCATACACTACGGCCAGCGCCTGCGGGGTATTGAAGTCGTCATTCATAGCCGCGCGGAATTTTTTGTCCATATCTTCGGCCAGTGCGGAGAGTTTACCCCCCTTGCCGGATTTCCCCGCCGGTTTCTCTCCCACCGCCCGGGCAACCGCCTCCAGGCAATTATAGATCCGGTCCAGCCCCGAAGCGGCGGAGGCAAGGCTCTCGCCCGCGTACTTCAAGGGCATCCGGTAATGCGTGCCGAGGATCCAGAGGCGCAGCGCCGCCGGGGGGTAATCCGCAAAGACCTCGTGCAGCCAGAAGGCGTTGCCCTTGCTCTTCCCCATTTTTTCTTCATCCTCGCCTTCCTTGGCAATGGTGATAAAGCCGTTATGCATCCAGATGCGGGCGAATTCCTGTCCGGTAGCAGCCTCGGATTGGGCAATCTCATTTTCATGGTGCGGGAAGGTGAGATCCGCGCCGCCGCCGTGAATGTCAAGCTGGTTGGCGCAGTACTTCCCGCCCATCGCGGAGCACTCAATATGCCATCCCGGCCGGCCCGGCCCCCAGGGGCTCTCCCACGCGGGCTCGCCCGGCTTGGACGCCTTCCAGAGGCAGAAGTCCTGCTTGTTGCGCTTCTCCGTATCCTGTTCGACCCGGTGCTCAGTGGTGTCGTCGTCGGTGGTGCGCCCGGAGAGCTTGCCGTAGCCCTCGAACTTGGAAATATCAAACCAGACCCCGCGCGAGGTGGTATAGGCAATGCCTTTTTCCATGAGGGTCTCCACGAGCGCAATCATCTCGGGGATATGCTCGGTCGCCTTCGGGCGGATAGTAGGACTGCGCACGCCTAGGAGCGACATATCGCGCTCATACTCATCCTGGTAGCGTGTGGCGAGAGCAGCGTAATCAATCCCAAGTTCATTGGCGCGGTTAATAATCTTATCATCGATATCAGTGATATTGCTGATAAAGGTCACTATGTACCCGGCGTACTCCAGGTAGCGGCGGATCGTATCAAAGCAGACCGCGGGGCGCGCGTGGCCGATATGGCAGCGGTCATAGACGGTCGGGCCGCAGACATACATCCGCACCTTGCCCGGCTCAAGGGGATCGAAGGATACTTTTTCACGTTTCTGGGTGGTGTAGATCTTAATGGCTTCCATGTTGATTCCTTTTTTTATTCCCTGCGTGCAATGACAGGTTTTAGCAGCTCAAGACCTTATTCTGGCAAAATAGTCTCAAGAATAAGGTAATAGCGTTAAAGATAGACAGGCTAAGAATATCCGCCCAACCCCTTCTCGTCAAGGCTGGCTTACAGGATTATCAGGCTAATCTATAGCAGGGCTTATGATTAGCGATGAATCTTGAATTAAACTATCCTATGGTAATAAAAAAATAAAAAAATTGTCGGATTGGGGGGATGGGCGTACAGTATAGGTCGGAAGGAGAAAATATGAGCGAGTGGGATAAAATCCAGGAATATGTCAAAAGCGGGTCTGAAAGCGCCTTTACCGAGCTGGTGCGGGAGCATATCGACCTGGTCCATTCCGCAGCGCTGCGCCAGGTCGGGGACGCCCACCTGGCCGAGGATGTGACCCAGGCGGTCTTCCTCACGCTCTCGCGCAAGGCCGGGAGTCTGCGGCGGGGGCTGCCGCTCGCGGCCTGGCTCTACCAGGTCACCCGGTACACCGCCGCCAACGCCTGCAGGCAAAGGAGCAGAAGAATGCGGCACGAAGAAGCCGCCGGCAAGGAGCGCGTCCTGGAGCAGGATGAGAGCCGCGCCTGGGAAGAGGTCGCCCCCTACCTCG
>JAFGNG010000216.1 GCA_016927125.1 Planctomycetota bacterium
AGTGGAGCATATCCATCAGGAAGCTCTTGCGGAAGCGAGCCAGGCTGCGACCGCTCTCAATCTCGGTCAAGGCGCATTCCGCCTCCAGCAAGGCGCTTTTTAAAGTCTCTTGAATTGCTTCGACTTCTTTAGTGAGAAATTCTTTCTCTGTGGATCGATTCATCTGGTAATATCCTTTTAGTTGAAAATTCTAAATTTCTTCCTGAGGCTGCTTACTCGAATGGCTTCAGGAAATATATCGACGAATTTTCCATAAAAGTTGAATCGAATTGCAGGATTTTGTTTGGGTTTTAGCCCAAAGAAATAGGGCTAAAATAAGGTTAAGGGTAAGTTAAAGGCTTAATAATTGCATGGAGCGGTTATTTCAACGCGGAGATAGCTTCCTGCAGAGTAATGGCATTGTCATACAACGCCTTGCCAATGATAATGCCAAAGAGAGGGAGCCTGGCAAGCGCCTGGACATCCGCGATGCTGGTGACGCCGCCGGAAGCGATGATGGGTATATCGGTAATCTCTGTAGCCCTGGCAATCGACTCAAGGTTGGGGCCGGCCAAAGCGCCGTCCCGGGTTATATCGGTGTAAATAATCGCGCCGATAGGACTGCCGGAGAGTTCTTCCAGAAAGTCCTCCGCGCTGACCCGGCTGGTTTCAACCCAGCCTTTGATCGCGACCATGCCGCCAATGGCATCAATCCCCACATTGATCCGCCCGGGGTATTCCTTTAAAAGTTCGTCCAGGAATTCCCGGCTTTCCAGCGCCTTGGTACCGATAATGATGCGCTCCACCCCGCCCTCGAGCAAGCGCCTGGCCTTTCCCAGGGTACGGATACCGCCGCCGACCTCTACTGGAACTTTGATCTTATTGATAATCTCAAAGATATGCTTTTCATTCTCGCTGACGCCTTCGAAGGCGCCGTCAAGATCAACCACATGGAGATAGGTCGCCCCCTCCTCCGCCCACCTCTGTGCAGCTGCCAGCGGGGAATAATTATAAACCGTTTCGCGATCGGCCCGGCCGTGCAGGAGGCGTACCGCCTTACCGCCCTTGATATCAACCGCTGGCAGGATGTGCATGCCTCTTCTCCTCAACAATCAGGACTTATAATTCTATAATGGAAATATATGTTAAGATGATAATTTTCTGCTATTTCCAAGCTTGGCGCAAACGATGGATAACCTTGGATAATCCATTTTCCCTTGCTTTCATTTTGTTCAAGCCCTATCATAAAACCTTCTAACCAATGATGCAAGTAAGTACTTATAAATGAATGGAGAGAAAATGGCTGGGAACGACTACAATTTTGCCATGATCGAAAAGAAATGGCAGGAACGCTGGAAGGAGCAGCAGCTCTTCAAGGCTGATGACAACGATACCAGCCGCGAGAAGTTCTACTGTCTGACCATGTATCCTTATCCCAGCGGCGTCTTGCATATGGGCCATGTGATTAACTATACGCTGGGGGATGTGATTGTCCGCTACAAGCTCCTGCGCGGTTATAATGTCCTCTCCCCCATGGGTTGGGATTCCTTCGGCCTGCCGGCTGAAAATGCTGCCCGTAAGCAGGCTAAGGCCGCTCTCGAACGTGGCGAGGAGCCAATCCACCCGGATCGCTTCACCGAGGACAACATTGCACACATGACCAGCCAGATGGAACGCGCGGGCTGGGGGTATGATTGGTCGCGTGAACTTGCTACCAGCCGCCCGAACTACTACCGCTGGACCCAGTGGCTCTTCCTGCTCTTTTATCAGAACGGTTTGGCGGAGAAGAAGGTCGCGCCGGTGAATTGGTGCGATTCCTGCGAAACCGTGTTGGCCAATGAACAGGTGCTCGGCGACGGCACCTGCGAGCGCTGCGGTACAGTCGTAGTGCAGCATGACCTTAACCAGTGGTTTTTTAAGATGAGCTCCTACGCGCAGAAGCTGCTTGATGGCCATGCGGAATTGCACGGCCACTGGCCGGAGAAGGTTATTAAGATGCAGGAGGAATGGATTGGCCGTAGCGAAGGCGCGAAGGTGGACTTCACCGTTACTGAAACCGGGGAGTCCCTGCCGATCTTCACCACCCGGCCGGACACGCTCTGGGGGGTGACCTTCATGTCGCTGGCGCCGGAACACCCGCTGATCGAGAAGCTGGTCAAGGGTACCGAGCAGGAAGAGAAGGTTTTAGCGGCGGTGCGCAAGATGCGCGCGCAATCCACCAGCAGCCGCCTGACCGCTGAGGTCGAAAAGGAAGGCGTCTGGACCGGCTTCCATGTCACCAATCCTGTTAATGGCGAGCAGGTCCCCTTATGGGTGGCGAACTTCGCGCTCATGACCTATGGCACCGGCGCGGTGATGTCGGTACCGGCGCACGATCAGCGGGACTTTGAATTCGCCCGGAAATACAATCTCCCGGTTCGCGTCGTTATCCAGCGGGATGATGCCACTCTGGTGGTTGAGGAGATGACCGAGGCTTACGAAGATCCTGGCGCCATGACCGGCTCCGGACCCTTCAGCGGCCGGCTCAATACCGAGGCCATGGGGGATATTATCAAGTGGCTGAAGGCTGAGAAGCATGGCGAAGGCACGATTAATTACAAGCTGCGCGACTGGCTCCTCTCCCGGCAACGCTACTGGGGCGCACCTATTCCGATTATCTATTGTGAGAAATGCGGCGAAGTGCCGGTGCCGATGGAGCAGCTTCCGGTGGAACTGCCGATGGATGTAGAATTCAAGGAAGGCGGTGGTAATCCGCTGGCCTCCTGCGAAAAGTTTGTCAATACCTCTTGCCCGCAATGCGGCAGCGCGGCCACGCGCGAAACCGACACCATGGATACCTTCGTAGACAGCTCCTGGTACTTCCTGCGCTACTGCTCGCCGGAATTCATGGAAGCCCCTTTTGATCCCAAGCTGGTGCACAAGTGGATGCCGGTGGATCTCTATATCGGCGGCATTGAACACGCCACCATGCACCTGATTTACTGCCGCTTCTTCACCCAGGTGCTGCATGACCTTGGCTACCTGGAATTCACTGAGCCAGCGAAGAAGCTCTTCTGCCAGGGGATGGTCTGCAAGACTGCCTATTACTGCGAAAACTGCAAGTGGCTCCCGGAGGCGAAGGTCACCGGCGGTAGTAAATCGGAAGATACAATTATTGGCGGCATTTGCGCAAAATGTGGCGGCAAGGTGCGCAGTGAAATGACCAAGATCAGCAAGTCCAAGCTCAATATTGTCGATCCTGACGCGATGATGGATCGGTACGGCGCTGACTGCGTGCGCCTCTACATGCTTTCCGATGCCCCACCGGACCAGCAACAGGTCTGGAGCGATGCCCGCATGCAGGGTTCCTGGCGTTTCCTGAACCGGCTGTGGGATGTCGTTACCGGCGCAGTCGAAATTATCCAGGGAGAGCAGCAGGAAATTCCTGATAACCTTGACACTGAAAGCAAGGCGCTGCGGCAGAAGACCCATGCCAGCATCCTTAAGATTACGGATGCAATCGAAGGTGGCTTCCGGTTTAATACCGCAATTTCTTCCGTGATGGAACTCTTAAACAAGGTGCGAAGCGCCAAGGCTGTCCACACAGGAGTGATGCGCGAAGCAGTGGAGAGTATGCTGATCCTGATGGCGCCGATTGCGCCGCATTTTGCCGAGGAACTCTGGGAAACCCTGGGGCATACCACCAGTATCTTCCAGGCCGCCTGGCCCCGGGCCGACAAGTCAGTGGCCATGGGTGATGAGATCGAGATCCCGGTCCAGGTTAATGGCAAGATTAAAGCGCGCCTGATTGTTGCGCCGAACCTCTCCAAAGAAGAACTGGAAAAACTCGCCCTTGAAGAGGAAGCTGTCCAGGCAGCGATTCAAGGCTGTGAAATCAAGAAGGTTATTGCGGTGCCGGGCAGGATTGTAAATATCGCGGTTAAATAATTTATTATCACCACTCTCTTTCCCCTTCGGTTAAGGGCTAAAGTCCTTGGAGAGAGCATGAAGATCCTCTATTGCCTTGATAAATACCTAGACTCAGCCGGGGGGGCAGATCGCGCCGCCCGGGGGCTGGCCGCGGCGCTTACCGAAGCGGGCCACGAGGTGCGGGTTGTCCAGGCAGGTAAGCAAGCGGGCGAGGAATTGTTCGAAGATGTCAGGGTAAGGACTGTTCCCCTGCCCGCGAGTAAGCTCTTCCGCGACAGTGACTGGCGGATGGTAAGGTGGAACGGGCTCTGGTATCCGGTGATCTGCGATGAAATCAATGCCTTCCGACCTGGTTTACTAATCACGCAGAATATGCTGGCACCCGCATCTGTCAGTGCCGCCCGCAGTGCCGGGGTGAAGAGCGCGGTCTTCTTCCACGCCTACCGCGGCATTACCCCAACGCTATTCAGAAATGCAGACGCGCTGGCTGCTGAACCAATCAGCTTCATGAACGCGCCTCTGCGCAGCAAGCTCAAGTGGCCGATTGTGAAATGTTCCCTTAACCTCTACGAGAAGGCTTACCGGGCTTCCGACCTGGTCATTGCCAATAGCGATTACACCGCCAAGGTGATTAAACGCTTCTTTGCCCGCGAGGCCAAGGTGCTCTACCCCATTACTGATATCACGCTGCCGCCACCTCATACACCACAAGTGAATGGCCCCATCCTCTTTGTCAAGCCACAGAGCATCAAGGGCGCCCAGGTGCTGTTGGCGACCGTAGCCAAGCTGCCGGAGAAGCAGTTTGTGGTAGTTGGCAAGGCTTCAGAAAGGATGCGCAAGAAGTTAATCAGAATGCCGAATATTGAGTACCACGGCTGGTGCAGTAATATGGATGAGATGTACCAACAAGCCTCGCTCCTACTGGTTCCCTCGCAATGGCCGGAACCCTTCGGGCGGGTGATAGTAGAGGCTGCCTGCTATGGCGTTCCCTGCGTCGCCAGTGATGCCGGCGCTATCCCCGAAGCTGCCGGCAAGGGTGGCATCCTGGTGCAACCCCCGGATGCTCCTGGAGTAACCTGGGCTTATGCTATTACCATGGCCCTTTCAACCGAACATTATACCACCCTCTCTCTGGCTGCCCGCGCGCACGCCGAGGCACTTCTCAAAGAGCATAATGCCAAACGGCTTTTGCAAGTGCTGGGGCTATAAGGTTTAGGTTTGATTTTTTAAATTATTTTATCACAATCGAATTTGTATGAGAAAACTCCCCCTGACCCTTCTTCTGCAATTTTAGTTTCCAATCTTTCTGCCGTTTTGCGAGCCAGTCGATATTGTGCTTCACTAATTTCACCAAGTTTGAAAGCGTTCGCCAATTCCTCTTGGTCCAAAATACAATATTCGCCATTCGGCAATATAACTAAATCAATGTATAAGTCACTTATTAAGGGCTTTTGGTTTTTGTCAAACCAGAATTTGTCAATAATATCAATGTAATGGTGAACCAGCGTATGAGAAGAATCAAAGACTGTATGCACTAAATAATTCTCCTCTTCGGTTATATGAGTTACCCAGGTATAGCCGAGATCGGCAATGCAATAACGAAAATCTCTCCACTCACACCACCAGGGCGAGTCAATTTTACTAATCTCAATTAAAATCAAATTTCCTTTGAAATTATTATTATTGACTGACTTGATGGTATATCCATTCTTTGGATCTTGGCGCCAATCTGGTCTGGAAAGATCAACAATTTTCATGTCTATGACCGCCATCACTTATGATATTGCACTAATCGGATCATTTTAAAAATGCTTGATCTAATAACATTATTTGTTGATTGTACTAATCTTCCCCTTACAGAAAACCTCCTGGGCGTGCCACTCGGCACCCTTTTCTCTTTGGTCGCTGAGTAATTGTACTGCTTTTCTGGCCATCAACTCCATGGGTTGGCAAACAGTTGGAATCCGTTTCGCCAGCGCTTCCGGCAAACCGTCAATACCGTAGACTTGCCGCCCATCACCGATGACGGTTTTGACCTGCAATGCGATCTCATCATTGACGCAGATCACGGCCTGTCGTTTCGGCATTGTAAACCAATTCTTGCGGTTACGCTGTAACGTCTTGGGGATATCCCCTCCCCAGGGAACCCGCACCAGCCGATGCGGTAGGAATTGCTTTGTACACAATTCAACAAAGGCTTCTTCGCGCTGCCGGTCACTGTCTGCGCCGAGGCCTTTATGGCTGATCATGAGAAATTCTTTCTTACCCTTTGATAACGCATTTTTTACAAGAAGCTCTAAGGCGTGAAAATTGTCCAGGCCGATGTAATCCGCGAACTTGCCGGGCAGGATACGATCGAAGAAGACCATGTTCGCGCCCAGGATCCGCAGCCGGGCGAAGGTGTCATAGGCGAAATCCTTGCCATGGGGCCAAACCACCAGGTTGCGGACTTCGTTGGAGACCAACTCCAGCGCGGCAGCCTCTTCCTTGCGGGAATCGCCCTCGGTAATTCTCAGCACCAGGAGGGCGCCTTCCCGGTTGACCGCCTTTTCCATGGCGCAGATGAATTCCAGCGCGAAGGGGTCGCGCACCGCGGTCAGCAAGGCAATATGGTTGGCGTCCGCGGTATTGCCGCGCGGGGTGGTGGAGATGTAGGTACCGAGCTTGCGGGTACGCTCCAGAATACCGGTTTCCTCCAGGCGGGCATAAGCGCGCCGCACTGTGATCCGGCTGGTGCCGGTCAACTCCGCCATTTCCCGTTCGCCGGGAATGCGGTCACCGGGAGTATATTCACCGTGCAGGATTGCACTAAAAACTTTTTCCTGGATCGCATCGGTCTTGCTCGGGGTCACGCACTATGTCCTCCCGATTCCAGCCGGATAATTATGTCCTCCTGGATTGAAGGCGAGAGATCCAGGAAGTTCACAAAGGTGCCGTGGATTCGCATGATATAAACTCCGCTCGGGGCGTAGGTCTTGGGATCATCCAGGACCTTGCGCAGTTGCCCGGCATCGCCGACATTGAAATAAACATAAAACGGCGTTTCCGGGTCGCCTTCGCCAAGCTTGAAGAGCGGCCGGAAGATGCGGTCGCGCATCCAGATGCCCTTGTCCTCAAGGGAATGCGCGGAAGCGGCGTGATCCGGCCGCACCCCGATATGGGAGGCATACCCGCCGGTCATCTCCAAATAGGGGAGTTTCCAAGCGGAGATGAAGCGCTCAGGGAGTTCACTCCGGGTGCTGTCCGGCAAGGGATCCAGCCCGTAGCCCAGCATGCTACGCGCTTCCCGTCCGTCTGGAGTGGCGCCAACCCAGTAACCATAGAGCAGGTGCGTGCTTGGAGTCGACCAGTCCGCGAGGTAAGGATTACCGGCGGGATTGCGCAGCCTTCGGATCCGTGTGCAGACTTCGTGGGCCAGCCGGACCGCGATGCTATCAACTTCATCGTTATTATTGCCCCATTTTTCCTGGTTCTGCAGGAATTGACGGAATTCATCCGCGCCGTGCCAGTTGTTGGCCATGGCCTGCTGGATTTCCCCCGCTTCCCAGTGCTTGGCCGCCACCGCGTTAGTTAGTGCGTAAAGCGAATCGGTTACCACGGAGAGGCCATGAATCAGGCAGCCGCTGCCATTATAGCGAACGCCGGGTTGATAGGGATCGCGCATATCCCGCCAGGTGGAGAAACTGTCCATCACCGCGGAGGTGAAGGGCACCGGTTTTTCCTTGCCGAGCAGCTCGGTGCAGGCATTGCCCGCCTCTTGCATCCGTGGCAGGAAGTAATCCAGCATCTTGTAAAAGACCGCTTCCAGGTCGGTGTAGGCGGCAGCGCCGTTAGTAAAACCAAGTTCTTTCCAGGTGGGGCCCAGTTGTTTACCGCTGATAAAAGACATGCCATCATTGGCGGCCAGCTCCAAGACCTTACCGAGGTTCAGCCAGGTATTGGTAGTGTTGAGCGAGGACTTGCCCATGATCAGCGGCTCCTGGCAGCCAGCAATGGAATAGTCCGGAAGATCCTCCGGGGCAACACCCTGCCCGCCCAGCATCTCGAAGAGGGTGTCATCGTTGAATACCGAAGGCGTCAGACGGCCCGGGGTGAAGAAGAAACGTCCGAGCGAACGGTAAAAGCTCTCCGGGGTTTTGGCGTGGACCTTGATCGAAAGCGCGGGTTGCGGATCATTGCTGCGGAAAAACGCTTCACAGATAATCTCGGTCACGGGGTTTACCAGGTCATTACCCTCGGTATCACGCCCGCCAATAATGATATTCTGGCTAATTGCCCAGCAGCGGCTGCCTACCTGGAAGAAACAGAAGAGATGGCGCATCAGCGCAATCGCATCCTCGCGCTCGGTTTCCGCGACCTGGTAATAAGGCTCGAAGACCCGGTCAAGGTTTCCGGCCGAAAAGGCATAGGGGTTGGGCGCCTGTTCCAGCACCATGATCTGCCAAAGAATCGTGAAGGCCTGCACCGCTTCCTGCAGGTTGCGCGCACCACCGGCCGGTACTTGCTGGAGGGCTTCCGCCATGGCGCCCAGCCGGATCGCCTCGTCCTCATCCTTAGTGCGCTTGGCCTGTTCTTCTGCCAGGGCCTGGTAACGGGAAGCCAGAATACAGGCTGCCTCCAGTGCCGTGGCCATGGCTTGGCCGTAATCCGAAACCGACGCGCGCGCCTGCTCCTGCATGGCACGGACACCTTTCTTGAGGTACGGCCGCAAATCCGGGATGGTATGGCCGGTCACCGGCTCCATGAAATATACCACTTCCTTACTCTCCGCGCCGGTCCGGGCATAGATTGCTTCCAGTTTCTTGACATAATCGGTTTCTTTCCAATATTGGCGCACCTTCTCAATTCGTTCCTGCGTCAGCGCGGTTTTAGGGTTGCATTTGATATCGTTATAGATTGCGGTCGGGTCGCAGTAACCCGCAAACTCCTCGACCTTGAAAGCGGGATTGATCAGAGCATAACTCGGGGAGAAGGCGCCGTCCTGCGTTCCGGCGATTGCGCTGCCCGGCTGGATGGAGATCGGCATCCGCTCAACTACCCGGCACAGGAGCTCTGCCTGTCCCAGTGGGGTCGCGAGCTCCTTGCCTTCCTGCAGCATGGCTTCGCGTTCTTCAGCCTTGATCTCCTGGACATAGAACCACTCTTCCATGCAGACCTGTGAGCGCTTGAAGGAACGCAACTCTTCAACCCCGTCGGTCAGGATCTCTGTCCATGTCCGTTTTTCCTGAATCATTTTATTTCCCTTCTCTAAAATTTAATTTTTATTATCTTAACTTAACCCACGACCGTGGCTTCGATGCCACTGGCGCGCAGTTTTTCAGCAAATTTCTCGGCGGTTTCCAGCTTTGGCTCCGGTACTCCCGCCATCTGGTAAGCCAGTCCCAGGGCCTGATACTTTGGCACTCCCAGGTGGTGCATTCGTAAAATCTCAACCGGCAGGGGGTTCCGGAGTTTTGCCAAGGCAGCGAAAAATTGGCTGATCTTCTCCAGTTCCTCCGGTGAGTCGGTCACCCCCGGTACAATTACCAGGCGTAGGCGCAGATCCTGCCCGGTCTCGACCGCCTTGCGGATATTCTCCAAAGCCAGTGTGTTATCACTTCCGCACCATTCCTGGTGAAGCTCGGGTGTAATGCATTTCAAGTCACAGATTAGATGATCAAACTTCCCCAGGCAATCAGTAAAACCTTTGGTCGCGGCATTAGTTTCCAGCACTGTGTGAATGCCTTTTTCCCGCAACGCGGTTGCCACCCTGAGAATTTCTTCTGCCTGCAAAGTCGCTTCGCCGCCGCCAAAGGTAATCCCGCCGTCGGGACCGAAGAGGGGGTGGTATTGCTGCGCCTTTGCAATTATTTCTTCAGCCGATATCTCCTGACCAGCGTATTCAAAAGCAGGATGCTTCCAGGTGGTTAAACAGGCCCTATCCGGGCATTTTGTGCATTTCCCGCGCTCGATCTCCAAGGTCCCGTTAGAACTTTGCACCGCGCCATAGGGGCAGGCCTTCTCGGGAGACTGGCCGCGCTCGGGATAAAACAGCATTTCCGTCTCCATGCGCAACCCTTCCGGGTTACCGCACCAGCGACAGCGGAAGTTGCACCCCTTGGCGTAGACCACCCATCTCCGCCCAGGACCATCAAAGCCTTCACTCCATCCGGTTGAAAATATCTTCACGATCTATTCCTTTATGTCGCTTGCAGAAGACCGAGTCCCGCGGCCGAAGCCAGCGCCGCGCCCCGGGCCGCCTCCTCTTCAACTTCCCCGATTTCACAGGGCAGGTTGAAAAGACGCTCAATTGTTTTCTTGACCAGCGGATTCTTCCTGACGGCATTGCCGCTGGCTACAATTCTCTTGATGGATTCCAGCCCCGCGCTGTAAGCAAAGTCGGCAAGCTCGCCAATCATACCTTCGATTACCGCCCGGGTCAGGTTCGCGGGGGTCAGGTTGACGGCGTCAATCTGGTAAATCCGCCCACGGACCTCCGGATCTCCCCGGGTACCGAGGAACCTGGTATCGGCCAGCAAGCCGTCTGCGTCCTCATTGGCAGCGGCAGCCAGCTCATACATTTTTGCGAAGACTTGCTCGTTGCTTAGGTCCACTCCGCCAAATTCCATGGCAACCTTCTGATAAAAACTGCGCAGGTATGAATATGACCAGCCGCCGCAGATGCTGGCACCGACCAGGATATAGCCGCCGAAGGGCATGGGCCTGGTCTCAAGGTTCTGCACAAAGGTATAATCCTGGCGGGGAACAGAAACCTGCCCGCCGGTACCGAGATTGACCACGCCGACACTGTCGGCAGTCATACTGTCCATACCAGCCATACTGTCCCCGCTTCCCTGTCCGGCCAAATCCGGGATCCCGGTCGCGCCAATGACACTGGCCTGGTTATCCCCGACCGGAGAGCAGACCTGTACCTCTTGAGGTAATCCCAGTAAATCCGCAACTTCCGGGCGCAAGGTTCCAAGCGGCCGGGCGCTGGGCAAGACCTCTGCAAAGAGGGAACACGACAGTCCCAGTTTTTTAATTACCTCCTGGTCCCACTGCATCGTTTTCAAATTATAGATTCCCCAGCTTGCTGCGTGGGTGGGTTCGGTTGCTACCCTGCCGGAAAACGCAGCTGCAACGGTATCTGCGATAGTGAGCGCCTTCGCATTAGGAGCAAAACCTTTATTTTTGCCAAACCACCAGAGCGTTGCCCCGCCGTAGCCGGGATGGAGGTGGCAGCCGGTTCTGGCAGCAACCTGTTGATCAAGGGGATTATGCTGGGAAAGGTTTCCTGTTTGCGACTGCGTAAAAGCCCGCTGGTCGCGCCAGGTTACCAGGTGGGTTTGCGGATTGCCTTGCGCATCAGTTACCAACACCCCGTGCATCTGTCCGGAGATCCCGATGCCGACAACCTCATCTGCACTAATCTGGCTGTTAGAGACCAACTCACGGATCACCTGGCAGCACAATTCAATAATCCTGCCGGGATTCTGTTCGTGCCGATCTATAGGCAAGCCGGAAATATCAGCATCATTGGCAACCGCACGCACAGCGGTTATGTCACGCGTAGCAGTATCAAAGGCCAGCGCGCAGATCTTGGAAGTCCCGATATCCAACCCGATAACGATACTCATCTGTAAAACTCTCCCATAAACCAACATATCCTTATTGGTATTATCTCTTACTACCATAAAGATACCACAGATTTTCCGGGAGTCAATAGGTTTTTAGGGATTTTGGCAATAAGATTCTTTGTGTCCGAGAGGGTTTTCTGCTATATAGATTACATAAGATTATCAGGAGATTAATGTTATGCTGTCTGCCTCGATTTTAACCAGATTTGCGGCGCGAATGGTCTTTGCTTCGATCAGTATTTTACCGGTCGCGCTGGGTTGGCTGACCGCCCCCCTGCACTTCCAGGAGGGCGCTGCGCCGCTGATTTCCGTTTTTGATGCCGAGGTCTTCCCCATTGTGGTACAGGTCAAGAACCTGGGCGCTGATTTCAACGCCGCTGCCGAGGACGGCACGCTGGAAAAGCTTCCCGTTCCGAAAATCCCTTATTTTGAGGCGCTTGCAAACATTTTCGGCAATGACGCTGCTATTGGCATAACCGATCCGTCCGGTCAGGGCGCGGTGGCGGTTGTCCGTCTACAAAACCTTTCCTGGTCGACAGTGCAACTCTTTCACAACCTTTCCGAAGAATATCTCAAGGAGGGCATGGGCGAGTACCTGGGCCAGAATAATTTTGTGATCGCCTTTGCCAGCCACCATCTGGTCCTGGGCACCAACCCGGAGTTGGTCAAAAACCTCACTGCCCGCCTGGAGGGGGAAGCCTTCACTTCTCCCGAGGAAGAAGCCTACCTGGATAATTTTTTGACCATCAAGTCACGTGGTGTTCTGGCTCGAATCCGCCTGACCAGCCCCGTGCGCAGATATCTGGGATTGGATGAGCAGGGAACCCCGGAAATCTTTAGTTGTGCCTTGACCCGGATCGGGGAGGATCTGCACCTGCGCATGCGTTCCTTCCAGGGTTCGAATCCCGACCAAAAGCCAAGCGAAGTCTTTCCCCTGGACGCGTTGAAAACCTTTGCGGATTATGCCCCCCCTCCCCTCAAAGCCGATGAGGTACTGGCGATTGAAACGAAGGTCAGCCGCCAGAATCTGCAGGACCTCGCTGCCAACCGGATACCGACTAATGACTCTATCCTACAGGCCCAAAGGGATATTTTTGATAAGGGCGTTTTGCCATATGTCGATGGGCGCTTTGCAATGCGCTTTCTGGAGATGCTGCCTGGGGAAGAGTTGCCGCCCGCACCGAGATTTCGTGCCGCCATCGGAACAGAGAAGCCCCAGGCTATGTCGACGGCACTTGAAGAATATGTCGGTAAGTTGATTGAATTATTCCGCGAACCAGGCGGGAATGAATACTGGGAGGCTGTCCGGCAGGACACCTACATGTCGAAGCTTGAGGGGAAGTATCCCGGGGTCCGCATCCACCTGCATCACCTCTTCTTCCACAACCTCGAACCTTACTGGTTCTACCGGCCCGGCGGTGACAAGCTGGAACTGGGAACGCATTTCTCGGAAGCTTATTTCAACCATCCGGCAGAGTTACAAGCAGAGATAACTTCCGCGGCGCTCACCAACCTGCATGCTTCCTGGCGGTTGCCCTCGGAGGAACTGAAAAAGTTGAAAGCTTTATTTATTGATAAGGCTGACAAACACCAATGGGTGCCGGAAGAAAGCCTGGCAACCGCGCATAAAACTGTAAAATGGTCTGAAAAAGCGTGGCAAACCTTCCCCACCGGAAGACTGGCCTTGTCAATTTTAACCGAAAAACCCGCCGATATAGATAACAAGAACTCCGCTTTTTACCTTGACATCCATGCGGTATTTCGATTAAGAGATGGGGAGCAAGAATAAGCGATACCGGCCATCAGCGGGAGTGGCGGAACGGCAGACGCGCTAGCTTCAGGAGCTAGTCCGGGCAACCGGGTGGAGGTTCAAATCCTCTCTTCCGCACCAAAATTCAAGAAAACCCTCCGGCAGTTTACGGAGGGTTTTCTTTTTGTTACCGGGTAGAAAGCTCTGTTATTTGTGGTTGAGAACGCGGGAAAGATATTGCCCGGTATAACTTTCAGCTACCTTGGCGATCTCTTCCGGGCTGCCTTTTGCCACCACGGTACCGCCGCGCTCCCCACCCTCGGGCCCAAGATCAATAATCCAGTCAGCGCATTTAATTACATCCAGGTTGTGCTCGATAATGATCACGGTATTGCCCATCTCCACCAGCCGCGCGAGCACCTTCAGAAGTTTTTTGATATCATCAAAATGTAAGCCGGTGGTGGGTTCGTCGAGAATGTAAACGGTCTTGCCGGTAGCGCGCTTGGAGAGTTCGGTCGCGAGCTTCACGCGCTGCGCCTCGCCGCCGGAGAGGGTAGTGCTGCTCTGCCCAAGGGCGACGTAGCTGAGACCGACATCTGCCAGGGTCATCAAACCATTATAGAGCTTGGGGTAATTGCGGAAGAAATGGACCGCCTCGCCGATCTGCATCTCGAGAACCTCGGCAATATTCAAGCCCTTGTATTTGACCTCCAAGGTCTCGCGGTTATACCGCATCCCCTTGCACTCCTCGCACTGGACATAGATGTCCGGCAGGAAGTGCATTTCAATTTTCATCTGCCCTTGCCCCTGGCAGGCTTCGCAGCGGCCGCCCTTGATGTTGAAGGAGAACCTCCCGGCGGTATAGCCGCGCATCTTCGCTTCCGAAGTCTGGGCGAAAAGCGCGCGGATATCGTTAAAGACGCCGGTATAGGTCGCAGGATTGCTGCGGGGGGTCTTGCCGATGGGCGACTGCGTAATGGCGATAATCTTGTCCAGGTTGCCGGTGCCGAGGATCTTGGTAAATGGTCCCGGCCGGGTATGGGCGTGGTTAAGCTCCCGGG
>JAFGNG010000018.1 GCA_016927125.1 Planctomycetota bacterium
ACCCCCCCGGAAAGGCCGAGGACGACCTTGCCCGTGCCGATTCGTTCGCGTAACTGCGCGACCGTTTCGGTGATAAAGGATTCCATCTGCCAAGAACCGGAGGCCTTGCAGATCTTGTATAAGAAGTTGCGCAGGAGTTCTTTCCCGCAGGGGGTATGGTGCACCTCGGGATGGAATTGCACCCCGTAGAGGGGTTTTTCCCGGTGGCGGATGGCGGCGTGCGGGCAGGTTTCCGTGCGGGCCAGGGTTTCGAAATTATCCGGCAGGCCTGCAACCTGGTCGCCATGGCTCATCCAAACCTGGGTTTCCTCCGGTAGGCCATCAAAGAGTTGCTCGCCCTTCGTTACGGAGAGCCGTGCCATACCGAATTCGCGGCTCTCGGCCGGTAAGACCTTGCCGCCCATCACCTCGCACATGACTTGGGTGCCGTAGCAGATCCCGAGAATAGGAATGCCCAGAGCGAAAAGTTCTTCCGCGCAGCGCGGCGCATCCGTGCCATACACGTTCGCCGGCCCGCCGGAAAGGATAACCCCGATCGGGTTCAGGGCCTGGATGGCAACCAAAGGGGCGTGGCAGGGGAGGATCTGGGCAAAGACCTTCTGCTCGCGTACCCGCCGGGCAATGAGCTGCGCATACTGGCTGCCGAAATCAAGGACGATTACCTTTTCTTCGCGGACATCTCTTGTCATCAAACCCCGGTCCTATCTTGTGGCAGCAGATTTAAACTTTGAAAAAGCTCTGGTAATATAATAGTTATTCTGTCGGGGCCGCTTCTGCCGCTGCATCGGCGGGCTCCTCGGCTGTATCTGCAACTTTCGCTTCCGCCGGGGCGGCGTTTTCCTGCAGGTTCTTAGCCTTGAGCTCTGCCGCCTGCTTGGCCTGCTCTTTTGCCGCCCGCGCCGCTTCCACTTTCTTCATCCTGGTTTCCTCTTGCCGGCGCTTCAGTTCCTCGACTTTCCTGGCCGCTTCCACCGCGTTTTTCATTTCGGGGAGCTTGACGGAGTCGTAGCACTTAATGTCAACGGGGATATAGATGCCGTCATAATTATAATGCAGGGTTACCACTACCAGGTCGATCGGGGTCTCAATCGCGATCACCGGTTCATATGGGTTGTTGTCAACCTCAAACACCCTGGGCGAGGCAATGGCTTCCAGGAACATCCGCTTGCCATACCCCTGGTTGTTGCCCATGTGCCCGAAGGCTATCATCCTGCAGTTTTGCGCAATCCGGATGGGGTCCCAGGCTCGATAGAGCGCGAGGCCGAAGTTGCTTCCCTTGGCGGCACCTCCTTCAAAGCCCCGGCGCATGTTCCCGGTGGCGTTATCAACCAGGGTCTGCCACTTTTCCTCCAGCGGAGTCCACTGGGACATATCGATCTGTTCGACCGGATACCGGCTTAAGCTATACTTGGCTTTTTCAAAGAGGGCGGCTTTATTATCAATAATATTATGGCGCGCGAGGGGCAGGGTTTCCTCGAGGATCTGGTTTTGATCATACTCCTCGAGGCGCAGCAGGTAACGTTCCAGGATCTCTTGATCGAAGTCATCCAAAGCCTGAACCTTTGGGTTCTGGGGGGTCGTGGTTTGTCCTTCACAGGCACTGAGCATCATTACCGGCAGTAAAACCATTGCTATTAAATATACTTTTTTCATCTTCTGTCCTTTCTTCTTCCAAAAATTAACCCTGGTTCTTGTCTCTCTCAATATTTTTATACTTTCCTGATCTTCGTTTTCATCTGCTCTGGGTCATTACACTTCCTGGCGATAATTCGGCGCTTCCTGGGTAATGGTAATGTCGTGCGGATGGCTCTCGGTCAGCCCGGCGGAGGTGATTCGGACAAAGCGGGCACGTTCCTGCAGTTGTAGAATGTCTTTCGCCCCGCAGTAGCCCATCCCGGCGCGCAGGCCGCCGACGAGTTGGTAGATGTACGCCGCCAGCGGCCCCTTGCTCGGAACCCGGCCCTCGATGCCCTCGGGCACTAGTTTTTCCTGCGTGTTGCTTGCCTGCCGGTAGCGTTCCCCGGAGCCGATAACCATCGCCCCCAGTGAGCCCATGCCCCGGTAAGCCTTGAAGACCCGGCCACGGTAAAAAATGGTTTCCCCGGGGGATTCCTCGGTGCCGGCGAGAAGCGAACCCAGCATTACCGAGCTGCCGCCCGCGGCAATCGCCTTGGTAATGTCCCCGGACTGCTTGATGCCGCCGTCGGAGATGATCGGCGTCCCGGTCTTGGCGGCTGCCTCCGCCGCTTCGAAGATCGCGCTCATCTGCGGTACGCCCACGCCGGAGATGATCCGCGTGGTGCAGATACTGCCCGGGCCCACGCCCACCTTGACCCCGTCGGCGCCCGCGGCGATCAACTCCTTCACCGCTTCTCCACTGGCGACATTGCCGGCGACAATATCAATCTGACTCGCCTTTTTATATCTCTTGACCGCGTCAAGGACGTTTTGCGAGTGGCCATGGGCAGTGTCAACCACCACCACGTCCACCCCGGCCGCGACCAGGCGCTCGACGCGTTCATCATCCTTCACGCCTACTGCCGCGCCGACGCGCAGCCGGCCGCGCTGATCCTTGCAGGCCTTGGGGAAAAGGTTGATTTTGTTAATATCCTTGATGGTAATCAGCCCGGTCAAGATGCCTTGCCGGTTAATCAAAAGGAGTTTTTCCACCTTCTCATGGTGCAGGATCTGCTTGGCTTCCTCGAGGGAGGTGTTCGGGGGTGCTGTTACCAGGCGCTCTTTGGTCATAACCTCATTGATCAGGGCGGTAGGATCGTCCTGGAAGCGGAGGTCGCGGCTGGTCAGAATGCCGACCAGGCGGTTTTCGTCCACCACAATTGGCACGCCGGAAATATGGTTTTCATCCATGACCTCCTGCGCGGTCGCAATTGTATCCTCGGGACCTAGGGTAATGGGGTCGACAATGATGCCGTTCTCACTGCGCTTGACCTTGTCAACCTCCCGGGCCTGCAGCTCTGGGGTAAGGTTTTTATGGATAATGCCGATCCCGCCCTCTTGGGCGAGGGCGATGGCGAGCCGTGATTCCGTCACCGTATCCATGGCGGCGGAGGCAATCGGAATATTCAGGCGGACATTGTGTGAAAAAAGTGTGGAAGTATCGACTTCGCTTGGAACCACATCACTCTTGCGCGGCACCAGCAAAACATCGTCGAAGGTCAACCCTTCCCGCATCTTTGGTGAATCCATCAGCGGCCCTCCCGAGAAAACTTAAGGGTAGTTGAATTTAGAAACGTAACAGTTTAGATTTCGGCCCGATCCTTGTCAAGCAAAACCTTGCCCCACCGTAAACTATGAATCGTTATAATGCCTTTTTTTTACAAATAGTTCCAGTGAAAAGCCGGAGCTTTTATTTATTCTAATCTATGTCAAAAATCCCACTGCTTCCCTCGCCGTGGTCGGGATTGATTTTGGTTGACACTGCGTGGTTATGGTGTACCCTGTAGGGGGCTTTTCTGTCTTGATAGTTATGGGCTGGTAGACAGATAGGGACTATCGTATGAAATTAACCGCTAAGAAACGCTGGCATAACCTTCTGGTAACAGCGCTGGCAGACAAGGCTCTCGCTCCTGAGGAACAGGACTATCTCGAATCATTACGCCTTGAGCTGGGGATTTCCGAAGCTGATTCCGAAGTGATCAAAGCGGAGGTCCTCTCCGGCAAATCCGCGCTCTATCTAAAAGGGAATCAAGAGGATAAAACAGAAATTCTTACTGACCTTATCGGCATTTGCCTGGCCGACGGGCGGATTGCTTCCCGCGAGCGGCGCATCCTGGCGGCGCTAACAAAGCATCTGGGCTTTTTCGATAAAAAGCTGGAAGAATTGATTGCATTGCAGCGCGTAAAAAAATCCTCTCCCCCTGTCAAGGAGGCAAACCCCATGCCAATTAGTAATAAAACCCCTGACCCTTTGCCTGACAGTATTATCCACGAAAAAAGCGGCGTTGAACTGATCAAGGTCCCCGAGGTGAGCTTCGCCTTTGGCAGCGGCACGGTCGGCGTGGTCAACCGCGATGCCGGGGTGGGGCCGTTTGCTATCGGCCGCTTTGCCCTGACCAATGCGCAATGGATGAAATTTGAGAAGGAAACCGCCTATAAAGGCCGCGTTGACTTTGGCGAACGCTTTAACGCTCCCGCCCTGCCGGTGGTGGGGATTTGCTTTGCGGACGCGCAGTCGTATTGTGAGTGGGCGGGGCTGCGCCTCCCGACCGAGCCGGAATGGGAGTATGCCGCCCGTGCTTCCACCACCCATCCCTATCCCTGGGGGGGACAGTATCCAGATCCCCAGTTCTGCAATTTCGGCAAGAACCTCTTTGATGAAGCCACCCCCGCGACCATGCCGGTCGGCTCTTACCCGCCAGGGGTCAGCGCTATCGGCTGCCATGACATGGCGGGTAATGTCGCGGAGTGGTGTCTTCCTTACCAAACCGGTGACTCCTTCCGCCGCCCGGTGCGCGGCGGCCACTGGCTCTCCGCGGTTTATGCCTTAAACGTCACCTACCATGACATGGTAGAGAAGGATACGCGCAACAATCGCATCGGCATGCGGGTGGCGACGGATCTTTAAACCTTCATAACAAAGGAGGGTTCAAACCATGATTATCCGGGAAGCTGAGAAAGCCGGCTCCTGGTACCCTGCGGATGCTGAGATCCTGGAAAGGCATCTCCAGGATTGCCTGGAGCTGCCGATCATGCCGGAGGGCACGGCCGTCGCCGCGATTGTGCCGCACGCGGGGCTGGCCTACAGCGGGCCGGTGGCGGGCAAGGCTTACGCCGCGCTCGTGTCGGTTAAGCCGGAGACCGTCTTGATCTTCGGCGCCGTCCATACCATGGCGATCAAGGAACCAGCGGTCTGGGCGGAAGGGGAGTGGGCGACGCCGATGGGGAACATCCAGGTGGACGAAACCCTTGCCGAGCACCTCTGCCACGCCGAGATCTGCACCGCCAACAACGAGCCGCATTACCATGACAACGCGATTGAACTGCAGATGCCCTTTATCCGGTATTGTTTTCCGAGAGCTAAGATAGTACCAATCGCGATCCCCCCGCAGCCCGGCATTGAAGCAGTCGGCGCGGAGATCTGGAAGGTGGTCAAACATTATGGCAAGCGGGTGGTGGCAATTGGCTCCAGTGACCTCACCCACTATGGCGCGAGCTTTGGCTTTACCCCCGCCGGGGTCGGGATGAACGCGCTGGCGTGGGCGAAGGCGAATGATCGCAAGCTGATTGACCTGATGCTGGCGGGTGAAGCGCAGAAGATCATCCCCGCCGCCTACACCGACCGTAGCGCCTGCGGCTCCGGGGCGATTGCCGTGACCGTCGCCTACGCCAATGCCGCCGGGGCGAAGGGAGAGCTGCTGGAGCAGACCACCAGCTACGACATCCTCCCCGACGGCCTGCCGCAACACTTCGTCGGCTACGCCAGTGTGGTTTTTTACAGTGGCGTGAGGGATTTTTTATTAATTCCTTACAACTAAAAGAAACCTTCTTGATCAGGAGATCCCTCATGTCGCGCCTCTTAATCATTTTGTTAGTGGGTTTGCTCACCCTCTCTGCCTGCAGGCAAAGGCCGCAGCCTCATGCCCTAAGTTGGGGGGATGAATCTGAACTCGCAGATCTCCAGCGGCGCATCCGGGAGTTGGAGGCAAGCATGATGGGCGCGGAAGATAAACACTGCCAGTCTGTCTTTGATGATTTCAGGAAGAAAGTGGAATTCGGCATGACTTCTAAAGAAGTCGCCCGGGCGGTGGGCACCGACTGGCTTGCGCAGACAGAGATCAAGTGGCTTAGTAGCTATGATAATTCCATCCCTTTGAAAATGGATAGCACAATGCTAAGCTTTTGTGTTTTCTTTATTAAACCGACAGTTCGGTTAAATACTGATGATGATCGTATTTATTTCCGCTTGTCCATTTCTTCTGCCACAGCTGATCTTATGCACCTTCAGCCTGTCGAAATCGGAGAACTTTTTCTGCAAGGCAAGCTGCAACAAAGTAAGGTTGTTTTACAGGAATTTGCTTTATACCATGCCCCGGCGGAATTGTCGGTTGTGAGGCAAAACCCGGAGGCCATGCCCTATCGCCGCCGGCAGGTAATCCCTCCCACCATCGAGCGGTTTCCTAAGGTGAGCGAAGGTGACGCTACTGTCGCTTCTTCCCTAAGCGAGCGCCTCTCCGCCAGGTTTGGCAATCTGCCGGAGAAGGATATTCTTGAGATTACCGAACTCTTAATCACGCGGATGCTTATTGACCATAATAAAGAATATGAGTGCTTTCTCAGCCTGGGCCGGAAAGCAGGCGCTTCCCTGGGCGGCCCCTGGTTCGCCCCGCCGCCGGAACTGCTGGCCCGGTTTCCTGAGTGGGGCTTTCCGGTTAGATCCTGCGATGAGATGGCCTATAAAGATCACGGTATCCAAGATGCCAAGACCGGCAAGAAGGGTTATGTCTACTACCTTAGGTTGATTAACCAGATTTCCCCGGATGAATTCCTTTTTGAAGCGGTTGGGGTTCCCGATGATTTTTATTCCGACCGCTGGAAGTTCCTGGTTACCAGAACCGCCAAGGGTTGGCAGTTTAAGGTAACTGAAAAAGCCTCGTATTTGTAATTTGAAAAATGGTGAAAGATCTCTGACTAATAATTTCAGTTAAGGGATAAAACCATGGCTAACAAATATCGCAAAACCCTTCTCCGCCTGCTGCTGGTTCTGCTGGTCTTGTTTGTGCTCTTGACAGCTTATACGTTTCATGTAATTTATCGGGACGTGAAAGCGATTACAGGTGAGGCCAAAGATGATTTTGGCCTGGATGATCCTGTTCTCGCCTTGATTGCGTTGCTGGAGTCGGAGGAATATTCCTACCAGGATCGCAACCGCGCGGTCTGGGCCCTGGGGCAGATTGGTGACAAGCGCGCCTTGCCGCCTCTGGAGATACTTAACCTCACGGTGCCCGCCGGCTCCAAAGGCTTCAGCCAGGAGTTCAGTAAGTATGGAATTGAAAAGGCTATCCAGCAGCTCAACAGCTCCTTTATTGTCACTCGGTGGATGTATCGGGATTTATAATAATTTTTTCTCACAATTGTGGATGGAGTGCTGAAGATGTTAAGAATTTTGCAAAACTGCGTTGCCGGATTGATCTTTGTTATTTTAGTCATTGGCTGCGCCGAGTGCGGGGAGATTACCCCTCCTGTAACTCACCATGCGACCTCCGCCGATGGGGTGCAGATCGCTTACCAAACTCGCGGGGAAGGGGAGGTCTCCCTGGTCTTCGTGCACGGTTGGAGCTGCGATATCCGCTACTGGCAACGGCAGGTTTCCCCCCTTTCACAGCGTTACCGTGTAATCATCATGGATCTCGCCGGCCACGGTGACTCCGGGCTGGAGCGGAAGGATTATACCATGGAGGCCTTCGGGCAGGATGTGGTCGCGGTGCTGGAAGCGACTGATTCCAAACAGGTGATTCTGGTTGGCCATTCCATGGGCGGGACAGTGATCCTCCAGGCCGCGCGCCTGGCTCCGGAGAGAATCATTGGCCTCATTGGGGTCGACACCCTGCACGACCTCGGCAGGACTCCGACTGAAGAAGAGAAGCAGGCGCTCTATGCGCCTATCGCAGCAGACTTTGCACCCGCTACCAAAGATTTTGTCCGCGCCATGTTCACTCCGGCCGCGGACCAGAGCCTGGTCAGTATGATTGCCAACGATATGTCCTCTGCGCCACCGGAAGTGGCCTTGAGTGCGATGCGGAATTATCTGGCGGGTGACGACAAGGAGTTGATCAAGGACTTGCCGATCCCCCTCAAATGCATCAATTCCGATCTCTGGCCGACCAATGTCGAGCGCAACACCGAGCTGGCGCAATCCTTCGAGCTTGCTCTGCTGGAGGGTTATGGGCACTTCATCATGCTGGAGGCGCCGAGGGAGTTTAATCAATTCTTGAATCAGATGGCGGAGTCAATTATTCAGGAAGCAAGCGCTAAGCCTGTTGAATAAATCTTCACTGCGGGGTGGCCTGCCCGGCATGCGGCGGAAGATCTAGCTGGCCTTCCTGTTATCCTTACGTTTCCGGCGAACCTGGCTGGCTTTTCCTTGAAACAAAAAAACCAGGGCAGGATATTTCTCTCCCGCCCCGGGAGAATGCTTGCTTAACTCTACGGACTTAGACTATCCGCGCTTCCGGAGCAGCATAAGGGCGCCGCAACCCAGAAGAACCAGAGTTGCTGGTTCCGGAACCGGGGTATAATCATAGATTACTTCCACGCTGGCATTGCCGCTGGTGCTGACAAAGCTCACACCATTGCCCGGCATGACCATGGCGCTAGAGGCGGTACCGGCCAGATCAAAGTCAACCGAACCGGTGCCAAGGAAGGCCGCCAGGTCGGCCGGCAGGGTATAGAAGAGATTTTGCCCATCCGAGTCATCGAGATAGGTTGTCGAAAACCCGGAAGGGCCGGCAAAATCATATGTCCCGTCAAAGACTTCGAAATGCACATTGTAATCTTCCATCACTACCCAGCTGAGAGCGGCCAGGCTCTGGGAGTTCAGGGACAGGTCCAGATCCCCGTGGGTATTGGTATCCGGATCCCAAGGGTAGTACGTGGAGATAGTCGTATCCATCTCCCCGTCGGTGTTTTCAAACCCCAGGTTGCCCAGCGCCCCAACCGTTACGGACAAGGAAACGCTGTTTAGCATTCCCAGAGATGGATCGAATTGGTTAACCGACAGGGTTTGGGTAATATTAAAGGTGCCGTTATACGAATCAGCATCTCCGATTTGATCTGTCAGGGCAGCGCTGCCGCATAACAGCGTCACAAGCATAACACCAAGTGCCAGTCTTTTCATCTTCCTCTCCTCTTCTCCATACAAGTACGTTGTGTCCATAAAACATTGATATTTTCTGGTCATAGCACCACAAAGATTTTCATGGAGTAGTCAACACCAATTGCAAGGTTTATACTTCAAATATAACCTTGATTTATTAAGATAGTGGTAAAAATATTTTAGTCTTCGGTATAAGTTGAAAGTCTGCCTCTCAAGTCTTCCCGCTACACATCTTATCTCCGGATAATTTATAAGGTTAAGGTTTGTGCCAAAAACAGCACACTGCTTGGCGGGTTAAAAAAATCTCGATACTTTTTCGTGATCGCCTTAAATTTGCTGAGCTCTGGGGTGGGAGGCAGTTTGTTGTTAGGGGCAGGCGGTTCCCTCACTCCGCCTTCGGACTCCGGTTCATCAATTTTCCCACCGTTTCGCGCGGCGGGGTGTTATCATACAGAATAGAGTAGAGCGCCTCGGTGATCGGCATTTCAATCTTATGTTTCTGCGCCAGCTCGCGCGCGGAGATGCAAGCGGTGATGCCCTCGGCTACAGTTTCGGTGGCGGCGAGGATTTCTTTTAGCTTCTTGCCCTTAGCGAGCGCCAGGCCCACGGCGCGGTTACGCCCGTGCGGCGAGACGCAGGTGGTAATGAGGTCGCCTACCCCGGAGAGTCCCGCGAAGGTTTCCGGCTTTGCCCCCAGGGCAATGCCCATGCGCGCCATCTCGGCGAGCCCCCGTGTCATCAAGGCAGCGCGCGCGTTGTCCCCGAGGCCCAACCCTTCGCAGATCCCGACCGCGACCGCCATTACGTTCTTCAAGGCTCCGCCCAGCTCCACGCCAATCACATCGTCCGAGGTATAGACCCTGAGCGCCGGAGTCATAAAAACCTCTTGCAAGAGCTTCGCCTGTTTCTTGTTTTCTGATGCTACCACCACGGTCGCAGGCAAGCCCTTTGCCACCTCCTCCGCGTGCGAGGGGCCTGAGAGTACGGCGACATCCTTAATCCCAAAGGCTTCGGCAATAATCTCACTTGGCCGCGCCATATTAACCTCTTCAATGCCTTTGACTAAGGACACGACGGCCGCATTGTCTTTTAATACTCCTTTGAGGGGAGGCATACTGCCCATACCGCCCGTACTGTTCACCCTCCCGGTGAATGACAGGCGCAGGAACTTGGTCGGAATGGCGACGACCATCACCTCCGCGTCGGCACAGGCTGCCTTGAGCTCCGCTTCGAATTTCAGCTCCGGCGGCAGGGGAAAGCCGGGCAGGAATTTTTTATTCTCCTTGGTCTTGTTCATCTCCTCAAGGTACTTTGGATCATGGCCCCACATCTGTACGGCATAGCCCTTGCCCGTGAGGAGTAAGGCGATGGCGGTTCCCCAACCCCCGTCGCCAAGAATGGTAATCGCTTTGATACTCATGGAGAGTTCCTTTTACGCGTAGTCCATATCGAATTGCGCCCAGGGGGCGAAGGTGAAGACCCGGCCCAGGGCCTGCTCCATACGCTTCGGTAACGGTGTCATCCGGATGAGATCCATCTCAAGCGCGGAATTTAAGTCCAAACGCCGGAACATTAATCGGCTGAAATAGGTTTCCTTCAGGAAAATGGTGGCGCTCGCTTTCGGCCGCTTGGGATTATTCAAAAACATCTCCCGGTGCGGTGTGACCGCCTTGAGTTGTAATTCCCTTAATAAAAAACTGTTCTTCGCGAGTTTCGCAAAGATCCGCTCCGGCCGCAGGATCAGCGCCAGCAAATGCCGCGTATGCCGCCCGTAGGTAAAGCCCTCCTCCAGCAAAACCTCCCGCAGGGGATGCTCTCGGTTGCAGAAGATACCGGCGGGGATGCCGTCCCGCGCGGCAAGATACTTGAGTTTTTCTATTAGCAGAGACGCGTCTCCCCGCCGTGCCGCCGCGAAATCATAAATATAATGCCGGGAGTC
>JAFGNG010000217.1 GCA_016927125.1 Planctomycetota bacterium
CCTCAAGTTACACGCGCGCCGCCTGACGGAAGCAACCGCCGTGATAAAAAAAAGAGGGTTATTCAACAGGCCCTGCAAAGCTATCGGTACCAGCCATTACATTAAACTTTTTTCGCTAGGCTATTTCCCGCTCTGCATTTCCTTGACCGAAGAAATTACTGCGTCGGCAAGGTATTTCAGTTCCGCTTGTTTAAAGTCATAGAGCGGCAGGTGGGTGAAGCGGTGGTTGAAGGCCTCCTCGGCAACGGGGCAGGTCTTGGCGATGGCTTTGGTGTTATACCCAAGCTGCTGCATAATGCTGAACTTGTAGAGCGGCGCGAAGTGCGGGATATTAACCACGCCCTTCATGTCCAGCTTCTTCTTGAGCTTCTGGATATCCCCGCCCGCCTTGGCCGGATCAACCTGCAGCAGGTACAGGTGGTGGGTACTCCTGGTCTTCGCTGTATCCGCCGGCGGAGTAATAATCCCCTCGACCTTGCGGAAGCGGCTGGTGAGGTACTGGGCGGCTTTCTTGCGCTTGGCAATAATGTTTTTCAGCCGCTTGCTTTGCAGCAGAAGGTTGAGCGCCTGGATCTCGGTAGCGGAGTGGTTGCCGGGCGCGAACCAACCCCGCCTGCCCTTGAGGGCGGTCACGTCATAGAGCCAGTTGGGAATCTGCTTCGCCATATTCACCCCCAGGAAGCGGGCCTTGGCAAAGTCTTTGCCGTGGGGGGTATTGGTCACGAGGAGCCCGCCTTCTCCGAGGGCGTTGATATTCTTCACCTCGTGGAAGCTGAAGGCGCCGAAATGGCCAAGGGTGCCGACCATCCTGCCCTTGTACATGGCGCCATAGGCGTGCGCCGCGTCTTCGATGACAGTAATGTTATGCTTTCTTGCCAGGCGCATGATCGGGTCCAGATCTGCTGGGTAACCGCCTATATGGACCGGGATGATCGCCTTGGTCTTGCGGGTGAGCTTTTTCTTCACATCCTTGGGATCCATGTTGAGGGTGCGGGGATTGACATCCGCGATTACCACTTTCGCGCCAATGCTCAAGGGATAGGCAATGGTGGCAATGAAGGTGATGGCAGGGGCAATAACCTCATCGCCGGGTTGCAAGCCCGCAAACTGGAATCCAATCTCAAAACCGGCGGTAGCATTGGTGAGAAAGAGCGTGTGTTTCGCCTTGAGCATCCTGGCGGCTTTGGCTTCCAACTCCTGCACCTGGTTGCCGAGGGAAAGCTTGCCTGCCGGGCTGCTGCAGGCGCCTAATCTTTTTATCTCTCCAGCAACCTTTTTAAGCTGCTGCGAGTATTTCACCTTCTTGTCCTTACTCGGAGGAAGCAGGAAGCGGACCATCTCGAGTACATCTTCACTTGCAATGGGTTCGCCCACTGCTGCCCAAGGGATTTTTGCCGCTCCGGTGTTATAACGGAAGTCAGCGGCTGCCTTCTTCTTCATGCTTGCTCCCCTTTTTAATGTCAAAAGCCAGATAATCCGAGTATAACCATACTCTTGATTTATTAATTTGTCAACTGATAAATGAAGGCTGAATATATTAAATTTATGGGCTAATGGCAACTACGCGAAGATGATTTCCAGGATATTATTCGCCGTAAGCTGGATAGTCTTGTCATCAATCCGGGTCGCCAAGGGATGGGTATTGTATTTTTCGGTATGTTCGGCTGCAAGGTAGCGTTTCTCCAGGACAAACGGCCCCTGCCAAACTAAAGGCGCAAGGGGGGTCTCGTGATGTTTTTTTATCGCTGCCTGGGCGCCTTCACGAATGCGGCGGTGCGCTTCCGGCGCCGGGCAGGAGATGGCCGAGGTACGGTTAAGGCCCTGTTTGACTATGGCCGTAGTAATCCCGGGGATCAATTCCTGCGCCTCGCGGCAGGCAGCCTGGTCACCGCTAAGAAAGATCATCGGCACCCCCAGCGCGCCGCAGTGGAGCGCGACCTGGGCAATCTCGCCGATGGGCTGGCCGTTCAGCTTGTAATACTCGATGGTCAGGTGGTTCTGGGTGTGATGCAGGCAGCCGCGCTCCGTGCCGACCATGGCGTGCTGGCCGATGATCATGGCGGCGTCGCAGGAGGCGATCACCTCATTCTGTACCGCCAGAGGCGCGCTCGGGCGGCCGTGGATCAACTGCGCGCGCGGGTGGAGCTCGGCGAAGCAGATCCCCCCGACACCATGGCCGTCATTGACGAGGATCTCCTCTACCCCGGCCTCGAGCAGGCCCTCGATTGCCGCGTTGACCTCCGCGGTCAACAGCAATTTCGCCTCTTCGTAATACTTGCCGCTGGTGAAGCATTGCTCTTCAAAGCTGACGACTCCGGCCACCCCCTCGAGATCCGTTTCCATAAAGATCTTCATGGCAAGCTCCTGTATTCTTTTTTAATACCCCAGGATCTGCTGCGCGCGCTGGTGCGGGACGGGGGCGTATTCGCAAGGCTCTAAGGTATAGGTGGCGCGGCCCTGGGAGAGGCTGCGGGTGACGGTGGCGTAACCGAAGAGCTCCGCCAGCGGGGCGCGGGCGTGGACCAGCATCAGGTTGCCCTGCCTCTCCACCTGTCCGACCTCGGCGCGGCGGCCGTTAAGGTCATGGATGATATTGCCGACGAACTCCTCCGGCACCGCGACTTCGATCTTCATGATAGGCTCTAAGAGACATGGCTCCGCCGCCTGCATCGCCTGGCTCATGGCGCGGTCGGCGGCGGCGGTATAGGCCATCTCGGTGGAGTCGCTCTCATGCAGCCGGACGCCGATGAGCCGGACGCGGGTATAGATCACGGGGTATCCCCCCTGCGGGCCGCTCATGAGCGCACCGCTGATGCCTTCCAAGGCAGCCTCGGTGAAATTCGAAGGCAGGCTGTCGGTGGGAAGCTCGTTAATGACCTCGTTGCGGAGCTTGCCGGGTGCGGGCTCGACCTGCACCTTGATATAGCCGAACTGCCCGCGGCCGCCAATCTGCTGTTCATACAACCCTTCACCGATCGCCTTCATCCCGGCGCCCTCGCGGTAACTGACGCGCGGATCGCCGACATTGGCCCGGACGCCGTAATCGCGGGTGATGCGGTTGCGGATAATCTCCAAGTGCAGCTCGCCCATGCCGGAGACCACGAGCTGGCCGGTTTCATTGTCAGTATGATGCTTGAAGGTGGGATCTTCGATTTCCAGGCGCGTCAATACTTCAAAGAGCTTGTCGCGGTCGTCATTACTGACCGGCTCCATCGCCATGGCAATAACCGTCTCCGGGAAGGTGGTGGCTTCCAAACGCAGGGGATGCTCGAGATCGGTGATGGTATCGCCGGTGCGGGCGAATTTCAGGCCCACTACCGCGACAATATCGCCAGGCCCGACGCGGGCTTCGCGCGTGCGCTGGCTGGCATGCATGCGCCAGAGGCGGGTGGCGCGTTCCTTGCGCGCCTTCTCGCCGACCAGGACCTTCTCGCCCTCCTTGAGTTCGCCGGAATAGACCCGGATATAAACCAGGTCGCCGTGGGGATCGGCCTGCACCTTGAAGGCCAGCGCGCAGAGCGGCTCCTTGGCAACGGGGTGGCGCTCTTCGGTCTTACCGGTCTCGGGGTTGATCCCCCTGACCGGCGGCATATCCTTGGGGCTGGGGAGATATTCCACCACCGCATCCAGGAGCGGCTGGACGCCTTTATACTTCAAGGCGGAGCCGCAGAGAACCGGCACGGCGCGCATGGAGATGGTTAAGTCACGCAGCCCGGCATGGATGTCTTCGGTAGTGAGATCTTCGCTGGCAAGGTAGCGCTCCATGAGTTCGTCATTGGCTTCGGCTGCCGCTTCCACCAGCTCTGCGCGGCCGAGTTCGACCTCATCAGAAAGTTCCGCCGGGACCTCCTGCTCCACCACCTTCTCGCCCTTCTCATCTTCCGGGAAGGTGTAGAACCTGCGGGTGATGAGATCAATTACGCCCTCGAAATTTTCTTCCTTGCCGACCGGGATCTGCAGCGGCAGCGGTTTCGCGCCCAGGCGTTCGCGGATGCTCTGCACGGCAGCGTCGAAGTCCGCGCCGGTGCGGTCGAGCTTGTTGATAAAGGCGAGGCGCGGGACCTGGTAGCGATCCGCCTGCCGCCAGACCGTCTCGCTCTGCGCCTCCACCCCGGCCACGCCGCAGAAGACCACGACCGCGCCGTCGAGCACGCGGAGCGAGCGCTCCACCTCGGCGGTGAAGTCGACATGCCCGGGCGTGTCAATGAGGTGCAGGATATGCTCGCGCCAGAGAAGCGTGGTCGCGGCCGCGACAATGGTGATGCCGCGCTTGCGCTCCTCGTCGAGGTAGTCCATGACGGTGGTGCCGTCATGCACCTCGCCCATGCGGTGCTCGACGCCGGAGTAGTAGAGGACGCGCTCGGTGACGGTGGTCTTGCCGGCGTCGATATGCGCGATAATGCCGATATTGCGAATGCGCCCCATCGGGACGCTGGGCGTAGCGCTCATGCGAAGTACCTTTAACAGAGTATAATATCAGGGGATGCTACCGCCTTGCGGCGGCATTTGCAAGGGGTTTCCGATCCCGGGTGAAGCGGAAGCGGCTCAGGGTTGGAAATATAACCGCCTGTTTTAGGGCATGTTGATCTCCGGCTCGCGGTAGGGGAGCATGTCCTTTTCATCGAGGGTCAGCCTGGTAGTCTCGCCAACCTTGATGCTGAAGGTAACCTCGAACTGGCCGGCGGGATCGCCAGACAAATTATCAAGATAATAGATCGTGGCTGCGTAATCCCCCGGGGCGATGGCGTCAAGGCCGTATTC
>JAFGNG010000218.1 GCA_016927125.1 Planctomycetota bacterium
AAAAAAATATACCAGTGATAAAGAAACTGATGCCGGCTATACTGGTTAGGTTGTTGACGGAGTTTGCCTTTGCCGCCAATACCACGACGGTGGCAGAAGAGGCATCGCTGAATTAAATCATGGTGTCTCCAAAATTTTGGGCCTTCTTTTTTTTAAATAGTGATATTTATAAGTGGGCTTCGACTTTGTAGAATGTTATGGCTTTACACGGAGGAATTAAGATGGTTAAGATGAGATGGGTTTTATTAACCGGGATAGTTTTAATGACGGGATACTCGGCAATCGCTGCGGAGGGCGCAACCAACCAGCGCGAGACCCCGTTGATTATTGACCATAACTGCACAGACATATCCAAGATCCCGGTCGCAGCAATCGAAAAGGCGAAGAAGGATTATAAGATCCTATATATGCACACCTCCCATGGCAGCCAGATCACCAGCGGCATGAAGGCCATGCAGTCGGAGCTTTATAATTTTAACGCGACCGGCGAAGGCGGCGCGCTTTTTTATTACGAAACCTATGGCGACCTGGGTACTCGTGGCGATATGCGCTGGCGGGACGGGACGGATGATATGCCCGGGGTGAAATCGCTGCTGGAAGGTGATTTAAAAGAATGCAACCTGCTGATTGTATCCTGGTGCGGCGGCTGCAGCAGAAATAACGAGGAAGGTGTTGCCGCTTATCTGGAAGCCATGGACAAGCTGGAAAAGGAATTGGGGGTCACTGGCGTTTATATGACCGGGCACCTTGACGGTCGTGGCCCCAACAGCGTTCTGGAACGGGTCAATAACCAGATTCGAGAGTACTGCAAGGCTAACAATAAGGTCCTCTTTGATTTCGCCGACATCGAGAGTTATGACCCCGATGGCAATGAGTTCTTTACCCATAACGGCTCTGATGGCTGCGCTTACTATACCCTCCAAAGCGAGCGCAGGAACTGGGCGGAGGAATGGATAGCGCGTCACCCCGACCATGATATTCCATTGCCGGCAACAGCTTCGCACACGCATCCCTTGAACGCAGCCATGAAAGGCAGAGCTTTCTGGTGGATGATGGCCAGGCTCGCCGGCTGGGATGGCAAATAGAAAAACCGGCAAATTTAATAACATTGCTATTTATCTGCGATAGTTTTTATCTTTGTATGTTTGATGTGTGTGTTTTCTAGTTAGGTTAAGGTTATTGCTAAAAGTGCAGCATTAAATAATCAGTTGGTTATTGATATCACTATATCTTGTGTAACTGTAGAGTAGTGCATCTTGTTTGGTGTAATCATTATTTAGTGGAAGGAAAGGTGCAAGATATGTGGAAGACAATATTGCTGGCTAGTGTTATATTGGTTTGTATGTCAGGAGTAACCATTGGCGGCGAACCACAGCCTTTATCTATTAATAACGGGGAAGTTGTAATATCCGGCGGTTTCTACGATACGGTTAAGATCGGCGTGGGAGAGGATAATCAGCCGCAAAGCGGAATTGCGACGGTAGCGGCCGATTCCGCGGTTAAAGTTAATGGTGATCTTAAAATCGGTATTGGTGACCGATGCCATGGCAGTTTACTGATGGCAGAAAATATTGATGTTGCTGTCGAGGGCGACGTTTGCCTGGGCCAGGGCGAAAATGGGAGCGCGGCACTAATTGTGAAAGACGGCGGTCACCTCACCATCAAGGGAAATTTCGGCTATGACGGGGTAAACAAAGATGCTTCGGCAGGCGGCAGATCAGAGGTTGTCATTGCCGACCAGAGTAGTTTGCGCGTCGATGGCAGCCTGGTGGTTGGCGGGGTTGATGCGGGTTCTGGGCTCCACACATTCGTACAGTCGGGCAATACCTATGTGGATACCGCCCAGGTTATTCTGGTAGGACATCATCCGGAAAGCAGCGGCAGCTATACCATCTCCGGCGGTTCCCTGATTTCCCCACGCATGGAATTCGGCCAGAATGGCGGCAAGGCCATGTTTCATGTCAACGGTTCAGAAATTGATGAAATTCGTGCCGTCACCATTCGTTTCTATAAAAACAGCACGGCGAAATTTACCATCGACAAAAATGGAATCACCATGATTACTGCCCAAACCAGGGTTCACATTCCGGATGATCCCCTGCAATCAAAGCTTTATTTCTTCTCCGGGTGTATCTTTGACCTGGGCTTTGACTCACCGGAGACGGAAGCGGCGGTCGCGACCCTCCCGATGGACGATCCCGGCCGCTGTTATGATCTGGCCCGGGCGAGCGCACCTGGTTATCTGCGCTGGCAAAAGGAAGATGATTTTGTCGACCACGGTGTGCCGACACATTATGGGCCGGCCTTAGCGCCGGGGGATGCCGGGCTTTGGGTGCTGCAGGAAAAGGAAAGCGATAAAGCCGTCCTCCAGGCGAAGTATCTCGGCACGGCTGAGGCCAAATAAGACGGCTCTTTTTGCATGGATGGGTGTAAGCGCAAGCAATAAAATCATCTGCACTTCTAATTAATAATATAGAACTAAGTTGGATAGCTGTAATTGCAAGTTTGAAGTTTAGCCAACCGATATAGCTGACAAAACGAAAGGCACAAAATATGTGGAAGAATCTTTTGTTAACGCTTACTGTTCTGGCTTGTATGGCCGGAATGACTTTCGGGGCTGAAGCCCAGTCGTTATTAATTAATCAAGCTGATGTGATAATTGCCGGCGGCTCCTATGAGTCGATTGAAATCGGTGTTGCCAAGGATAGCAAGGCTGAGATTGGAAGTGCGGTGATCCCGGATAATACGGCGGTTAATATCCTTGGGGATCTTGAAATCGGCTCCGGCAAGGGATGCCAGGGCTCGCTGGTGATTGACGGCAACATCGGGGTCAATGTCGACGGCGATTTGCTCCTGGGCCGGAAGGAAAATAAGTCCGCCAAACTGGTGATGAAAGACAATGCCCGTCTCTGCGTCAGGGGGCATTTCGGCTATGACCAGGTAGGCAAGGATGGACCCAAGAACGGCGAATCCGAGGTTATTATCGCTGACCAGGCGCAGTTGCGGGTTGATGGCAGCCTCTTGGTTGGCGGCTATGATACCGGCTCCGGGCCGTGCAAAATTGTGCAGTCAGGCGATACCTTTGTGGATTCTGGCTCCGTCCTCCTGATTGCCACCAATCCGGTAGGCATCGGCAGTTACATCATCTCAGGCGGTGTCTTAGAAGTACCACGCATTGAAGTCGGCGAAGGCTCCGGTAAGGCCACGCTTCATATCATCGGCTCCAAGATCAAAAGAATCCGCGCCGAAACTGTCCGTTTCCATGAAAACAGCGTCGCTAGATTCACCATTGATAAAGGCGGCATTACCATGATGCTGGTGGAATCTCCGCATAATATTCCTGACGATCCCTCACAATCAAAGCTTTATATCTTCTCCGGCTGTGTTTTTGACCTGGGCTTTGACTCACCGGCGACGGAAGCGGCGATCGCGGCCCTGCCGATGGATGATCCCGGCCGCTGTTTTGATCTGGCCAGGGCGAGCGCACCTGGTTATCTGCGCTGGCAGAAGTCCGACTTCTATGTAGATCACGGCGTACCGAGACATTTCGAGCCGACCTTGTCTCCAGAAGATGCCGGACTTTGGGTAATACAGGAAAAGGAAAGCAATAAAGCCATCCTCCAAGCCAAGTATATTGGCAAAGTGGATAATTAGGCCATTCATATAGATTGTTTTTCGCCATGTGCTAACCGTAGCTCTGGTTGTGCCAATCATGGATTCCTGAGATTTTTTAATCACAGGGATAGATATAATTGGCGCCATCTTTTTTCCGGCAAAAAAATTATTAAGACTTGTAAACTTGCGCGCTTTCGAGAGTTCAGAAGGGATTTTGGCGGGTACAAGTCCTGCGATGGAATTCCGTAAATGGGCGGCTTGCAGAGAATCTTGTGTAGTGGCCTTCCTTGTAAAAGGTCTTGCTGCATAGGGATATAAGGGAAGTCCTGCCCCACAAAACAAAACACCCCGGACATCTCTGTCCAGGGCGTTTAGATCATCGAGAGCATTCCCTTGTGGATCTTATTGGCTAACAATAACAGCAGTTCCAAGCAAAGAGTCGATCCGCTACTGCCGCGAGACCTTCGCAGGGAATAAAAAACTGGTGGTCCACTTGTTACCGGATGCAAACCGACTCTATGTCCTGTAATGTCAAAATCTATAACCATCACGCATAAAAGTACTTGCTACCACAGGACTCGTTTTTTCACGTATCCTGCAATTTTCGAGAGTTTGGGGTGGTTTCGCTGGTGGCAACGATTGCTTGCAATCGGTGCGAGCGATAGCGAGATGAAGGTCAGAGAAAATTAATTTCTATCCCGGCTTCAATGAGTGTTGCGCCACCCCCGTCGTACTTTTTTATTATTACTTGGGCTCCCCTAGCAGGGTGATGTTGTTGAGGCTGAAAGTCACGACATACTCCTTGATATTAATATACCGCTCCACCACGATCTTGGCCTTGGCCGGCAGGGGTTCTTCGGAATAGTAGTTAAGCGTCAGGTCTTCGCCAAACTGGCAATACCCCACCTGGCTGACCTTCAGCTCCTCGCCATTGGGATCAACAAAGGAGAGGGCTTTGATCTCATCCAGGGAAACCTTCATATTGATTTCTAATTCTGACTCTTGCCCTTGGTTGCTTACCCTCGCAATCTCGGCGCCCAGGTTCTCCCCCTTGGCGCCTGCCTTCAGTTCCAGTTCACCGAGGCTGATCTTCTCGGTTTCGGTAGAGACCAGGCAGACCACCTCGCCGGAGAGCTCTTTAATACCCTTGACCTCCTTCCCCGGCAGGTTCAGGCCAACCTGAAAGAGCGCGAGCTTTTTATCCTTCGATAAGGTCTGAAATTCCAGAAACCGGCGATACTCTTCCGCCGGCAGGAGGTTCTCGCCGTTATCCGCAATCGCCTTGCTGAGCTTGCCTTCCTTCAAGGCCAAGGCCTTGCCTGGAAGCTCGCCAATCAGAGAGAGATAATAACCTTGATCATAATTGAAGGGGCGAACCTCGTTCTCGCTATCGGATTCGGAAATCAGCCGCACCCCGCCTACGCGCACGCTTCGAAAGCTCCTCTCCGCGGTTGGCGAGCCCGCGGCCTCGCCGGCATCGGCGGTCCCGGCTAATCCCGTCAGTGCAATCGTCAAACTCAACCCCAGAGCCAGATACGTTGTCTTCATAATGCCTCCCAAAATGTAATTAAACCTGAGAACTCCTGAACCCACTCTCATCTGTACAGGCCATAGCCATAAGTATCCATCCATTACTACGGCATTTGACCCGCACCTGGTAACAGTATCACAGTTAATGAAACGGAGTCAAGGGGGTGGAGGTTATCCGGAGATATTCGGGGAGACGTATCCGAGGTGTGTGGTGAAAATTGGTGGTCCGCTCGTTACCGGCTTCAAACCGACTCTAAAAGTTATCAAACCTGTAAGGTTCTGTCAATTAGCCGGTTACCGCAGGACTACTTCCGCGCGGGTTTGATGCGGGGAACGAGTGCTATAGCAGTTAATTGAATTTAGAGGCTATGCTTCTGGCGCATTGTGTCCTGTAAGCAAGTTATCGGGGCCAACTGCGGAGGAGGCAGCCACCCCTAAAGTTTTCATTCATTTTAGGTAGGACACCCGCCAAAACCTAATTCTGTGCCCTTTCGCTGACGTTAGAAAAATTCCCCGCCATGTCGGATAATATTGCCTTCCACCATGTAAATAACATCTTCGGCAATATTGCTGGCAAGATCGCCAATCCGTTCCAGGTTTCGCACTACGCCGTTAAGGGCAAATAAGCTTTTGACATTTTCCGAATTGTCTTTGATAAGCGCAAAAATCTCTTCAGGCATTTCATGCTTCATTTGATCAACTTCGTCGTCCATGGCACAGACAGTACGGGCAAGTTCGGAGTCGAGGTTGATTAAGGAGTCCAATGCATTATGCAGCATTTTTTGTACACGTTTGAACATGGCCTGGAAATTGAAATTAATCGATACTTCTTCGCTATTACATAGATGCTGAACTTTATGGGCGATATTAACCGCCTGATCACCGATTCGTTCCAGGTCATTATTCATCTTTAAAACCGCGACGATAAACCGCAAATCGACTGCTACGGGTTGGTGAAGGGCAAGAATCTTCAGGCATTCCTCTTCCACCTCAACTTCCATCCCATCCACCTTCGAGTCCCGCTCGCAGACCTCTTCTGCTAATGCGGCGTCGCGATTTTCTACTGCGCGAATGGCCAGTTGCAGGTTTTCCTCGACAACTGCGCTGAGTGCGAGCAATCTTTTTTTAAGCTTTTCCAGCTCATTTTGCAGAATAGATAACATGATTAATCCTCAATCACTTGGTTTGCCAAGATCGGCGTAAATTATACATTCATTCGCACCATCAGTCAGCACAACTCCCTTTTTCTTTCGCTGTTCAAGCTCTGCGCTGTAATAGTCAAAATCATCCGGCAATTCATTGGCTAATTCAATTCGGCACCAGGGAATAATTCGCGTCCCACAATCACCTCTTGCGATATCTTTCGTCCGGCCAACATTCTTGCCAAAATGATAAGACCGTCCTTCAATAATAATTCTCGTGGGATTTTCATCAATTACACGTCCCACGATGAGGTGGTTTTTGGCATTCTCATAATCCTTAACCATCCGGATTTTCCATATCCTTTTTCTTTTCATCAGCCAAATCTCCCGGTTATGTAGTCTTCTGTTTGCTTTAGCCTGGGATTGGTAAAGATTTCCCTGGTCGGCCCATACTCAATTAAATCGCCTTCGTAAAAGAAAGCTGTATAGTCAGATACTCGTGCTGCCTGTTGCATGTTATGGGTAACAATCACAATTGTATAATCCCCGCGCAATTCGCTGATTAAATTCTCAATGTGAAGGGTCGCCTTGGGATCAAGCGCCGAGGCCGGCTCATCCATCAACAGAATCTCAGGATTAACCGCCAAGGCCCTGGCAATGCACAGCCTTTGCTGCTGCCCTCCGGAGAGACCCAGGGCGTTCTGTTGCAACCGGTCTTTGACTTCATCCCATAGTGCTGCGCGGGTCAGGCTTTCCTCGACAATTTGCATCAGCCTGCCCCGGTGACGTATACCAAGCAAGCGCGGTCCATAGGCGACGTTATCAAAGATATATTTTGGAAAGGGATTAGGCTTTTGGAAGACCATACCTACCCGCTGCCGCAAAGCAACCACATCCACTGCCGGAGAATTGATATTCTCCCCATCCAACTTCAGCTCGCCAGTCATCCGGCAACCTGGTATCAAGTCGTTCATCCGATTGATAGCGCGCAGGAAGGTGCTCTTGCCGCAGCCGCTCGGGCCGATGATCGCGGTAACCTTGCCCTTGCGGATCCCGAGGTTGATCTTCTTGACCGCTTCGACTTCGCGATACCAGACAGAAAGATCCTTGGCGCAGATATGAGCTTCTGGTTTTTCAAAATCATCCGCAGTATCCTTTTTAATAAAATCGGTAAATTTTCTTGCCCGAAAAGAGTGACGAGAAGAAGTATGCTCAGCTATTCTATCATTTGTCATATCTCGCTCCAAGGTCTCCTGTATGGTCATCCTCTTAGTTTCCTTTCCACCTTTGCCCGAAGGATAATGGCCACGGCATTCAATAAAAGCACAATAGTAATCAGGGTCAGAACCATGCCGTATTGCACATGCCTGATTTCATCCACAGCTTCATGTTCGGTACAAAGGTTATAAATGCTCCAGGGCAGCGCCTGGGTTGGATTCGAGAAGGCCTCAAGTGGAGTTAGAACCACACCTGCGCTGACCGCGGCAGTAAAGATAATCGGCGCGGTTTCCCCGGCGGCCCTGCCCATACTGATGACAATGCCAGTAAGAATTCCCGGCAGCGCCACCGGCAGGATAACCGTCAGGATAGTACGGAATTTAGAGGCGCCCAGCCCCAGGGCTGCTTCCTTGTAGGTTTTTGGTACAGATTTAATCGCCTCTTCCGCAGCCCGGATAATGGTCGGCAAGACCAGGAGCCCTAGGGTCAGAGAACCGGCCAGCACGCTCTTGCTCGAGGAGACGTGCATGGTATTGATAAAGAAGGCCAGGCCGAACAAGCCGAAGACAATGCTGGGAACGCCGGCCAGGGTGCTGATGCAGGAGCGCACTATGCTTACCAGGGTAGTTTCGCCTGCATACTCGGCCAGGTATATAGCCGCTAAAATACCTGCCGGGATCGCAAAGAGCATGGCTCCGATGGTCAGGTAAAAAGTTCCCACAAGCGCAGGCCAGATGCCGCCAAAGATATAGGAATCCTTGGGGCTATCAGTTAAGAACCGCCAGTAAAAGGTTAGCCTTGGGCGCAACATTGCTTTCAGGTTGTCCTTGTCAAGGTCTTCATCAAAAACTCTTTCGAGGGAAGTACCTGCAAAGGCACTGCGGCGGGGAACCAGGATCTTCTGCCCCATACTATCCGGGTTGGAGTAATCCCATTCCTCGGTATTCATAACTTCTTTATATTTTACCAGCGCCCGATCCCAGCGGGTCTGACCGTATTGCTTTCGAGGGGTAACCACTATCGGGTCGCCCGGTAAGGGCCCGAGTAATACTCTCAAAGATTCTTTGAAGGGTTCATAATCATTTTTATATTCCATCCTGAGATCGCGATTTTCTGCCATTTCATTCTCAAAGGAGGTTAGACGAGCATAGAGTTGTTGTCGAGCCCGGTTGGTTGCTGCGATCTCCTGTGCAAGAGAATTGCCGTCACTTCTTTCAAAGAGATCCCGGATTACCTTGCGATGCTCTACAGTTCCCTTGAAGATAAATGCCCCTGCGCCACGGATGAAGATCGGACCCAGGAATACCAGCAGAAACACCCCGGCAAAAACCAGCGTCAACATGGAGAAGGAGGTAAATACCTTGTCAGTTAATAGACGTAACCTGAGCCGCATTTACTTGCCTCCCTGGAGTTTTCTTTTATTGTTTTTAATAATCCACTCGCTGACCATATTACTGATAAAAGAGAATATCAGCAGACAGAACGCCAGCGCAAAGAGCACGTGATATCTCGACGATCCCGTAATGTGGTCTGCTTCACCCATATCTCCAGCGATTGTAGCGGTCAGGGTTCTGACCGGGGAAGTGATGTCATACCAGGGAGTGGGAATCTGGGCGGCGTTGCCGGAAGCCATCCAGACTACCATGGTCTCTCCGATCGCCCGCATGGTGCCCAGCAATGAAGCCGCAAAGATTCCACTGGCGGCGGATGGAATAACTGCTTTGACAATAGTTTCGGTCTTGGTGGCACCCAATCCATAGCTTGCCATACGTATATCTTTGCTGACCGCCTGCAGGGAGTCCTCTGAAACGCTGACCACGGTCGGCAGTGCCATGATCCCGAGAATTATCGCTACATTAAGGGCATTTACTCCGCTGTCTATCTGTAGTGCGGAGATCATTAACGAAATCTTCCAAATCCAATAACCGCCACTTCCTGATATAAGAATGAATAATAATAGCCAGACAACCATTTTCCCAGAGGTGTTGAGATATCGAATTATCACCCCCGTAATCAGGGCGGCAATTAGGAGGAGAATTGGCAGGGTGATAATTACAAAGCCTACGCTCAGAAGGATTCCACCCTGTCCCTGTAACAAAGGCGCAAAGATAACCAAGGCAAAGAAACCATAAGCTACCGAAGGGATGGAGGCCAGGATTTCAATAACCGGTTTAACATATTGCCGCAAGGTAAAAGGCAGAATCTCGCTTAAGCCCACGGCGGCAAATACCCCGAGCGGAACTGCGATCAGGACCGCGCCCAAAGTCACGATCAGGCTGCCGTAAAAGAGCGATCCCGCCCCGAATTCCGGATGCTCGCGCGAAGGAAACCACCGGGTACTGGTAAAAAACTCGTGGAATCCCTCTGCCTGGAAGAATGGGATAGTATCCCTGGTGACGAAGTATAAAATGGCTAAAACCGTTGCTACCGAGAAGAATGCCACTGTAACCAACACCCCTTCGCCAAAAAAGGAGACCATCCGCCTTAGGCGGATGGTTCTCCCAGACATGAGAAGCGTGGGGGGGAGTGACTTATTTATATTTTTTTGCATCTATTATCCTGATTTACCTTAAAGTATAATCAGTAACCGGCACAAACCCGATTTCCTCAATCATGCGTTGCCCGTCAGGGGTGAGGTGCAAGGTAACCAGGTGATGTATCGGGGTTCCCAGCTTGGGATAGCCATTAGTAAACATAAATAACGGGCGCGCGATGGGGTATACACCTGATGCAACTGTTCCAGCACTGGGCTTAATCCCATTGACAACCAGCGCCTTGACAGTCTTGTCAACAAAACCTAGACCAGCATAGCCAATGGCCGCCGGAGTTGCCTGTACGCGGGCGCGCATCTGGCCATTGCTGCCGACATATTCAGCCTTTTCGGTAATTTTTTCCTTGTTCATAACCAGAGTTTCAAAGGTTTCATAAGTGCCGCTGTTGGTATCGCGGCTGATTACAACGATTTCAAGGTTCGGTCCGCCAACTTCTCTCCAGTTGGTGATCTTGCCCATAAAAATGTCGCGGATTTGCTCAACAGTCAGGCCGGAGACTGGATTGGCGGGATGGACCAGAACGGGCAGTCCGTCCATTGCAATCACGTGCGCTACCGGCATGACGCCTTTTCCCACGCAAGCTTTAAATTCATTCTCTTTCATGAAGCGAGACATATTGGCAATGTCACAGGTGCCATTAATCAAGCTCTTGGCGCCGTTACCACTGCCGGACTCGCTGACGGTGATCTGCACGTCTTTGTGCTTGCCCATGTAGTATTCCGCAAAAGCCTTGGCAATCGGGCCGACGGTAGTGGAACCATCCATTACGATGGTCGTTTGTTCCTCGGCCGCCAGGGAGCTGCCTGCCAACATGGACAAAACCAGAGCCGCAATTACTGCCATTCCAAGAGTTGCTTTAAATAAATATTTCATCTCCATTTTCTCCTTTTCCATTTACTAACTTGCCCCAAATAAACCTTCAACTATTCAAACGTATTTGTATTTCGCATGTTCTATAAAAACAATTAACCACAGCTGCATTTAGGGCAGATGAGGAAATTGTTAGGATTGTGTTAATTTTATTGGGAATGACAATTGTTGAATGTGTGTTAAAATTCAGGTTTTGGCAGGATAATCGTAAAAATGCTGCCCTTACCAGGTGTACTTTCAACCCTGACGCTCCCCCCATGAAGCTGTGCTGTATGTTTAACAATTGCAAGGCCAAGCCCGGTGCCGCCTTGTTTGCGGCTGCGGGCTTTATCGACCCGGTAAAAGCGTTCAAAAATCCTGGACTGATGCTCTTTCGCAATCCCGCAGCCTTGATCCTTCACATTAATATGAATTTCTTTTTCTTCATTGACTCCCTCAATAAGAATCTGGCTGTCGTTTTCGCTATACTTGATGGCATTGTCAATCAGGTTGGCAACTGCCCGTTCAAGCAAGTCAACGCTGAGCCGTCCCTGCAGACCATCTGGGCAATCAACCTTCAATTCAATATTTTTCTCAGTCGCTAGTAACTCACAAAGTTGTCTTGCGGTTAGCAGCACACTTTTAACTTTAGCTTCAACCAGTTTGACTTCATGATCATCAGTTTGTTTCTCAAGTCGGGATAGAGCCAGGAGGTCTTCAATGATAGCGTTCAAACGTTTTACCTGTTTGAAAATAATGGTGATAAATTTATCCGCTTCTTCCGGGCTCTGCTTGCCTTTTTCAAGGAGGGTTTCGGCAAAACCGCGGATAGAGGTAATTGGGGTCCTTAATTCGTGAGAAACATTCGCGACAAAGTCCCGCCGGACCCGCTCAAGCTTGTAGAGACGGGTGACTTCATTCAATACAATAACAATCCCAATGCTTTTACCAGCAGCATTCCTTAACTTATCGCTGCACGCCTGGAAAAACCTGTCGCCGTTTTCACGCAAGGCAATATCACCTTCAATCACACCTTCTTCTGATAAAGAACGCCGGATAAATGCCTGGAGATCCGGATTGCGGATAACTTCCTGGACAAATCTTCCCTTTACTTCTTCGGATTTCAGTTCCAGGATTTTCTCCGCGGCCCGGTTCATCCAGAGAATATTTTCATTAAGGTCAACCGCCAAAACACCTTCAACCATGCTGGCGAAGATAGCTTCCTGCTCATTGCGCTGCTCTGCCAGAGCCTTTATTCGCTGATCAAGCTCTTCAGCCATCAGGTTGATAGCTTCCGCAAGCGCACCGATTTCTTCCGAATCAGGAATGGGGATCTTATTTTTTAATTCGCCTTTGGAAAAAGCAATAACACCCTGTTTTAATTCTTCAACCGGACGGCTAATCCACCGCGAGATGAAAAAGCAAACTACTGCGGCCAAAAGAGCGATGATAATGCCGCCAAGAGCAAATTTTGAATAGATAATGTTTAATGCCTGCGCTAAAGCAACTACCGGGATAGCTGCCCGGATGACAATCAGTTCCTTTTCTGCTACCTGGTGCGGAATCGCAAGATACATCATGTCCATTTGCAGGGTATCGCTTCTGCGAATCTCTGAGCCAATCTTGCCAAGCATTGCCTGCCGGATTTCCGGGCGGTCGCTGTGATTGTCCATCTCGTCAGAAGGTTTTTCACTATCCCCAATTACCCGGCCGTCAGTGAGAATAACCGTAAACCTGGTTGCCGAAGCCTTTCCCATCTCTTTACATACCAAATCCACTTGTGGTTCATCATTCAGTATGTCTGCTTTATCAATGAAATATTGTTCCAGTAACCTCGCCCTTGCAGTCAAATCTAGACGGGTTTGGTCTAAATGGAATTTATGCAACTCATGGACGGCATACCAACTTACCGCCAGCACAGAGATAAGGGTGATTAAAAGATATGATGGATAAAGCTGCCATAGCAAACGCCTGCGCGCCATAATCTACTCCTTGAAGCGGTAACCAACCCCGCGGACAGTTTCGATATAATTACCGGCTGACTTTAATTTCTTGCGCAATCCGACAATCTGCACGTCTACCGCCCGATCAGTAGCCAGAGCGTCATGCCCCCGGGCAGCTTCCAGAATTTGATTGCGGGTAAATACCCAGCCCGGACGACGCGCCAGCAGATGGAGCACGCTGAATTCTGTAAAGGTAAGATCAATCTTCTTGCCCTTCAGCAGCACTTCCCTCCGACCCGGTGTAATTGCAAGATCATGAGCTTTAATTACGGCTTTTTCATCCGTGATAACTCTTGATTTTCTTCTTAGAACCGCCTTAATCCTTGCGATCAAAACTTTGGGGCTGAAAGGTTTTACAATATAGTCATCAGCGCCAAGCTCCAGGCCAATGACAATATCAGTTTCCTCTCCCTTAGCGGTAAGCATCACAATCGCTATTCCATCGGTTGCTGTATCCTTACGCAGGGATTTGCAGACTTCCAATCCGTCAATACCGGGAAGCATCAGGTCTAATATAATTAGTGAGGGTTTTTTGGAGCGGGCAAGTTTCAGCCCATCCTCACCGGAATCGGCGACAAAGACCTGATACCCTTCAGCCGCAAGATTATAGCGCACCAGTTCGCCAATATCCTCTTCATCTTCTATTACCAGGATGGTTTCTCTTGCCATTATCCTCTCCAATTACATTTTCCCTATTAATTAGAATTATTTTCACTCAAACTTAACAGGACAATGTTAGGATTTTGTTAGATTTTGCATAAATTTTTATGAAATGATAATAAAAAGCGAGGCTGCGTACTCTTTGTTGCAGCTCCTTGATTATGCTGCTGTTTTGTTTTGAATCTTAGCAATAACCGGTTTTTGCTTCCTTACGAGCCGGGCAGTACTCTTTGTAATTACTCTCTGAATCTTGCTGTTGCTTTGCCGAATTTGCAAAAAGCAGGAAATTTTTTCGCTGTTACTTTAGCCAAGTTGGAACTTTGTTATCCCGCTTGAGCTGAACTTTTTTAAATTTCACCCCTCAATACCACCCTGTGCGTATTTTTGTTATAGTACGGCGTGTAGTCATAACTATTGATCAGGTTGCCTTCGGAATCCGTCACCGTCCGCACGCTGCCCAGCCCATCCTGGGTATAGTAATACGTGTTGCCGCCGGTGGTCAAGCTTAAATTCTC
>JAFGNG010000219.1 GCA_016927125.1 Planctomycetota bacterium
TAGGATTGATTTATTTTTTTTTAAGCCTATTATATTTTAAACCGCTTCGGTATTTTTTATAAATTTACCTGGTTGTGAAACAATCACAAGCATGCGGGCAAATAAGATTTATTTGAAAAAAACATTGGGGGACTCGTAGGTTCTCAGAGGACGTTGCGCAGCAATTGAGAACCCGAGGACATTTCTTTAGGATCGCAAGATGAGCTTCGGCCTGCCTGAACCTTCAGGACTTTATGATCCTGCCTTTGAGCATGATGCCTGTGGCGTTGGCTTTGTTGCCAATATCCACGGAGAGAAGACGCATGCCATAATCTCCAAGGGCATAGAGGTATTAATCAATCTTACCCACCGGGGTGCGGTCGGCAGCGATCCCGAAACCGGAGATGGAGCCGGCCTGCTCTTCCAGCTCCCGGATGAATTTTTCAGATCGGTCTGTCCGGACAGCGGGATCAATCTTCCGGAGGAAGATTACGCGGTCGGGATGGTATTCCTGCCGACCGATGCTACTTCCCGGGAATCCTCTACAAAGATAATTGAGAATGTTATCGAGAGAGAGGGTTTCACCCTGCTTGGCTGGAGGGAGGTGCCGAATAATCCCGAGATGATTGGCAGAACTGCCCGCTCAACCTGTCCGGTAATCAAGCAGTTTTTCCTTAGCGGCAACGGTATCGGGCAGGATGTTCTGGAACAGAAACTTTATGTTCTGCGCAGATGCATTGAGAAAACTATACAAGCAGAAGTCCCGGAGGCAGCCGGCTGGTTTAATATCCCCAGCCTATCGAGCCGTACTCTGGTCTATAAGGGATTAATGCTGGCGCACCAGGTGCCGGGATTTTACCCCGACCTTAACCATGAACTCATCAAGAGCGCCCTGGTGGTGGTGCACCAACGCTATAGCACCAATACCTTCCCCACTTGGCCCCTGGCGCAGCCGTTCCGCTTTGTCGCCCATAATGGGGAAATCAACACTTTGCGGGGAAATATCAACAATATGCGAGCGCGTTACAGTTCCCTCAAATCCGAGACCTTCTCCGACGAAGACATCCAGAAGCTTTTGCCGATCATTATCGAGGGCGGCAGCGATTCCGCCTGCTTTGATAATGTTCTGGAGTTGCTGGTGATGAATGGGCGCAGCCTCGCCCACTCCCTGATGATGATGGTGCCGGAGGCCTGGGGGGTTAAATACTTCATGGGTACTGATCGCCGGGCCTTCTGCGAGTATCATTCCATGTTCATGGAACCCTGGGACGGCCCCGCGGCCTTGGTCTGCACCGATGGCGACCGGGTCTGCGCCACGCTTGACCGTAACGGCCTGCGCCCGAGCCGCTATACCATTACCAAGCAGGGTATGATCGTTCTCGCTTCCGAGGTAGGGGTATTGGACATTCCGCCCGAAGACGTTGAAGCTAAGGGAAGGCTCAGCCCGGGACTGGTAATTGTCGTCGATACCAAGGCCGGGCGGGTGATGCATGACGAGGCGGTCAAGGCGTGGGTCTGCCGCCACCGCCCCTACCGCCGCTGGCTGTTGGCCAACCGCATGGAGCTGCGGGGATTATTCAACAGTAATAACCCGGTGCCGACGGACCGTGAAACTTTGACGGAAAGGCAACAAGCGTTCGGTTATACCCGTGAAGACCTGGACGTTCTGCTACTCCCCATGGCGCGCGACAGCATGGAGCCGATTAACTCGATGGGGGATGATACCCCGCTGGCGGTGCTCTCGCAAAAGCCGCAGTTGCTCTTTAATTATTTCAAACAATTATTCGCGCAGGTCACCAACCCACCGATTGATCCCATTCGCGAACAATTGGTCATGTCGCTGACCACCTATCTCGGTCCGCAGGGGTGCATCTTGAATGAATCTCCGGAACATGCCCGGATGCTCAAGCTGACCACCCCGATTATGCTTAGTGAAGATGTGGATCGGATCCGGGGGGCGGAAAAGATCTTCCGCAGCATTACCTTGGACATGACCTTCCCGTCTGCTGCCGGTCCGGAAGGCCTTGCCCCTGCCCTGGAAAGCCTTTGCCAACAAGCCGAGCAAGCTGCCCGGGAGGGTTGCCCGGTAATTATCCTAAGCGATCGCACTGCCTCTGACGAAGCTGTCCCGATTCCCAGTTTGCTCGCAACCGCGGCGGTTAATCACCACCTTACCACTACCGGCCTGCGCACCAGGGTGAGCGTAATTGTGGAATCCGGCGAACCTCGGGAGGTGATGCACTTCGCGTTGTTGCTGGGGTACGGCGCCAGCGCGATCAGCCCCTACCTGGCACTCGAAACGGTCAGCAGCTTCTGGGAAGATGGCCTGCTTCCCGAGGAAGTAGACATTTATGATTCTGTCGAACACTATATCAAGGCGATTGAAAAGGGCTTGCTGAAAATCTTCTCCAAGATGGGCATCTCCACCCTTCGCAGTTACCGGGGGGCGCAGATCTTCGAAGCCCTGGGCTTATCAAAGTCACTGGTAAATAAATATTTTACCAATACCCCTACCCGGATTGGCGGCCTGGAGCTAACTGACCTTGCCAGGGAGTCGCTGGAACGCCACAAGCTGACCTACCATCCTCGGCAAGCCGGCCCCAGGATATTGCCCAGTGGCGGACGGTTTAAAGTCCGGCGGGATGGCGAACGACATCTCTGGACGCCGGACGCTATCCGATTCCTGCAGCAGGCGGTCAGAACCGGCGACCAGGAAGCCTATAATCGCTATACCCGCGCGATTAATAACCAGGGCAACCAAGCTTGCACCCTGCGCAGCCTTTTTGATTTTACCGAAGAGTACGGCGTTCCCCTTGCTGAAGTAGAACCGGAGAGTGAAATTATCAAACGGTTTGTCACCGGGGCCATGTCCTTCGGCTCGATCAGCCAGGAAGCGCATGAAACCATCGCGGTCGCGATGAACCGGCTCGGTTGTAAATCCAACAGCGGGGAAGGTGGAGAGGCTCGCAACCGGTTCCTCCCTGATGACAATGGAGACAACCGGTGCAGCGCCACCAAACAAGTCGCTTCCGGCCGCTTCGGCGTTACTGCTGAATACCTGATGAGCGCCAGCGAGATCCAGATTAAAATCTCCCAAGGCGCCAAACCGGGCGA
>JAFGNG010000220.1 GCA_016927125.1 Planctomycetota bacterium
AGGCAATGGATCCCAGTGAGGGCGCCGCCGCGGTGCATGGCATCGGAGAGATTTGAGCTGGAGATCCTGGTAAGGATCTCCCGGATTTCACCCGCGTGCCCGCGCTTGAAGAGGGCGGTGGCTATGCTCTTGTTCTCAGCCAGCGCCTGGCGGAGCTCCGCAGTCGCCTTGGCCGCGTCCGGGGATTTATGGACCGCGCCGCCGACAATGACAATACTGGCCCCGGCTTCGACCATCTTCGCAGCAGTTTCGCTGTTGATGCCCCCGGCAACCGCGACGGGCAGGGAGACTGCCGCAGCGACCGCAGAGAGAGTGTCGGTAGCGGCCCCGCCGCGCATCTGCTCGTCCACCGGCAGGTGCACACCGACATAATCCGCGCCCCAGGCCTCAGCCTGCTTGGCGCGGGCCACAGGATCCGCCAGCCCGATTAAATCTACACAGATCTTACAGCCGTAATTGCGGCCCGCTTCTATACATTGCTGGATCGTGCTGTCCGAGGCAGCGCCCAGCACCACCGCGATATCCGCCCCGGCCTTGGCGGCAGCCTCAACCTCAATTCGGCCCGCGTCCATGACCTTCATGTCGGCAATGATGGTGTGGTGGGGGAATTTTTCCCGGAGCTGGCGGACTGCGTCCAGCCCTTCACTCTTGATGAGCGGGGTGCCGGCTTCAAGCCAGTCAGCGCCGCCCGCCACCGCCTCTTCGGCCAGTTTCAAGGCCCGGCTGAGTTGCAAAAAGTCCAGCGCGACCTGGATGACCGGAAAGTTGCTATCTGTTTTCGGAGAATTCATCAGTTTTATTTTTCCTTACTTAAAAATTAAGATTCATCAGGGAGGTAAGCAGCGCTGGCGCGGTCTGATTCCCAGACTTGGATCCGCGCAACCTTGATCCCCTCTGGCAGTTTTCCCGCCAGCAATTCAGCAAGATGGCGGGAGATCCGCTCGGTAGTCGGGTTCTCGGTGTCAAAGGGTGGGATCTCGTTCAAATACTTGTGGTCGAACCCATCCAGGATAGGATTAACCAAAGCCTTCAAATCCTTGAAATCCATCACCATCTGAAGGTTATTAACCACCTGGCTGCGCACCGCTACCAACACCTTCCAATTATGGCCATGGAGGTTCTCGCAGGGGCCGTCATAGCCATTGAGCCGGTGGGCGGCCGCAAAGTCGGTTTCAATAGTCAGTTCGTACATCTCAACTCCTTGAAATACCCGCATTTTCTTGATAAATCCATCCCAGGTAACAGCCTTGCTTAATACAAAATAAGCACTTTCAATTTTCTGTCAATGGAGTATCTGTCTTTTAGCCCTGGTTTCCATCTTTTTTTCTAATCTAAAGCCAGATTTGTTCAGGGGGTTCAGGGGAGAAAGAGGGGTTTCCGGCTGGGATGCCAGCAGGGTAAGAAAAAATCTTACCCCTAATTTTTCAAAAGAGGGCTTGACGAAGGCAGGTTATGCTGTTCACTTATGCTATGGTTTCATATAACCGCAAGGCGGTTTGTGTAAAATACTATCCGATTAAGACGGCAATAAAACTCATCTGACTGGGAGAGCGCAATGATCTACGAAGACAATAAGGTTAAAGATATCCAAATTGCTTATGTTGGCGGCGGTTCGCGTTCCTTCGCGTGGATCCTGATGCGAGACCTCAGTCGGGAGAGCCGCTTGTCCGGGACGGTGAAGTTGTATGACATTGACATGCAAGCGGCCAAGGACAATGAGATCATCGGCACCAAGTTCAACGCCCATCCCGACAGCGTTTCCGACTGGAAATACCAGGCCGTGGGTTCTCTCCAGGAAGCGATGACTGGGGCTGACTTCGTAGTGATCTCCATCATGCCCGGGACCCTGGAAGAGATGGACTCGGATGTCCATGTTCCGGAAAAATTCGGGATTTACCAGGCGGTGGGCGATACGGTCGGCCCCGGCGGCATGGTCCGGGCGATGCGGACCGTCCCGATGTACGCCGAGATCGGCACCGCGATCAAAAACTTCTGCCCCGAAGCATGGGTGATTACCTACACCAACCCGATGACTATCTGCACGCGCACGCTCTACGCTGTCCATCCCCGGATCCGCGCCTTCGGCTGCTGCCACGAGGTCTTCGGCACCCAGGTGGTACTGAAAAAATGCCTCAAGGAGATGGAGGGGATCGAAGTCCCGCACCGGCGGGAGATCAATATCAATGTCCTGGGCATTAACCATTTCACCTGGATCGATCACGCCACCTACAAAGGCATAGACATCATGCCAATCTTCGCGAAGTTCGTGGAGAAGAATTACGAGTTAGGCTTTCGCCCCGACGGCGACGAGGATGCCTGGAAGAAGGATCACTTTACCAGCGCCTTGCGCGTCAAGTACGACCTCTTCCGCAAGTATAAGCTGATCCCCGCCGCCGGCGACCGCCACCTGGCTGAGTTCCTGCCGGTATCGTGGTACCTGCAGAGCCCCGAGATGGTTACGGAATGGAAGTTCCATCTCACCAAGGTTGAAACCCGCAAAAAGGGGGAGCAAGAGCGCATTGCAAAGGCGCAGCGTCTCCTGAGTGGTGAGGACGAGGTGGAGATCAAGCCAACCGGCGAGGAAGGGGTGCAACAGATGTGCGCCTTGCTCGGTTTGGAGGACATGGTGACCAATGTCAACATGGCCAATATCGGCCAGGCCGGCGGCATTCCCCTTGGCGCGGTAGTTGAAACCAACGCGCTCTTCCGCAAGGGCGCGATCAAGCCGGTCATAGCCGGAACCTTACCCCCGGCGGTCAACAGTTTGGTGCTGAAGCATGTTTATAACCAGGAAACCATTGTGGAAGCGGGAATTAAAAAGGATAAGGCCCTGGCCTTCGCCGCTTTTGTCAATGATCCACTGGTCAGTTCACTGACCACCAGGGACGCGGAAAAGCTCTTCAACGAGATGATACAGAATACCAGAAAATACCTGCCGGGGTGGAAGCTGGACTGAGACAAGTCGAAATTTAAAAATATTATGCGCAACTATTGAAAAACCCTGCGTTTCCATTATGAGTTGATGGTAGGCCAGACATTACTTCTTGACAAAACCAGCCGGCAATGCTTTTTTTAACACCGCAAGACAGCGAGAAATCATGTCTTTTGACTGATTTCAGATGTGGCAGTGTCAGCTTATGTCACATTCTTGAACAATAGCAAGCGTAAGAAGCGTGAGAAGAATTCTTTTCATGCTTGCAAAGAACATAGCAACAATGGTTTTACAGATAGCACTATTTTAAGAAAACAAGACGCCTTATTGAACCGGTGCGCCACGGAGGAGACGTGATGGGAATTGATAACTTTATCTCTATCGGCGAGAACATTCATTGTACCCGCAGCGTCAAGAGCGGCGGGACCCGGACAACTGAATTACCCGGCGGTGGAGAGGGAGTAACCTTCAAGTACCTGGGTGAGGATCGCATCCTGCCGGTACCGGCAGACTGGGCGAAGATTTCTCCTTGCTATCCGGAAGGCAAGCTCCGGCATATCACCCTGGCGATCCACCAGGCCCTTAAGGGTTCGGGGGAAAATAAAACTTTAGGGGAGGAGTATCTCCGCTGGGCGATTGACCGGCAGGTGGAAAATGGCGCCGACTACTTGGACATCAATGTGGATGAATACAGTAACAACTTACCTGAGCGCATCGAGATTATGAAGTGGTTGGTAGCCTTCGTGAGCGGACACTCGGAAACCCCGCTCTGCATCGATTCCTCCAATGTCGAAACCTTAGCCGCGGGGCTGGAATGCTGCGTCAAAGGCGTCGGGTTGATGGTTAATTCGATTAGCCTGGAGCGCGAGGACGCGGTCGAGGTAGCGCTTCACCACAAGGCGCACGCCATTGTGAGCGCCGCCGGCAAGACCGGGTTGCCCAGCACAATTGAGGAGCGCCTGGATAATTTCCAGGGGATCGTGGATATCCTTGACCATGCCGGGATGCCGCGCGAGAAGATGTTCCTCGACGGGCTGGTGCTGCCGATCAGCGTCGATCCTGTTAACGCTCAGAACTTCATCAATGCCTCCGCCCAGGCCAAGACGCGCTTCGAAGGCGTCAACCTTAGCGGCGGTTTGAGCAATGTCTCCTTCGGGATGCCGAACCGGAAGTTGCTCAACCTGGTCTTTACCATGCTCTTTATCGAAGCCGGTGGGAATGCCGGCATCGTTGACCCGGTGCAGATCTCAGTTGAATCCCTCAAGGAATTCGACATGGAATCAGAACCGGCCAAACTCGCCCGCGCCGTCCTCGACGGCAGCGACATGTATGGGGGAGAGTACATCGCCGCGTTCCGTGAGGGTCGCCTGTAACCGGCCTTTCGAGTTGCCTTAAAAACCAAATGCTATAACCCGGACATGGAAACTGCTTATTTAAGTTTAAAGAGGAAACTCCAATGCAGCATCACATTGCCAACAAGATTTACCATGTTGAGGTTTTACCGCCGAAACAGAATTCCGAGAAACTGGATGAGGATCTGGAACGCTTCGACATGAAATACCGGATGGTTCTGGATGCCGGGTACTGCGTCTGCATTACCGATAACTCCATGGGGCACCTTGCCTTCCAGGGTACCGAGCTGATCGAAGAGCTGGATTTGCCGGTTGATTCCGACCAGATTATGATCCATCTCAACACCTTCCACAGCAAGGAAGATTTTGACGGGATTCTCACTACCTGCATTGACCGGGGGGTTCAGCATCTCCTCGTAGTCAGCGGTGACGGCAACGAGCGCCTGCCGCGGCTTGAGCCCGAGGAGATTGGCTACCCGGAGGTGACGGTTGTAACCTCGGTGGAGTTGCTGAAATATATTGAGCGCGAGTACCCCGGCAAATTCAATCTCGGCGTGGCCTTCAACCCTTATGAACCCGAACAGCATGAATTTGAAAAATTGCAGCGCAAGGTCGATGCCGGCGCGAAGTATATCATTACCCAACCGCTGATAGGCAGGAACGAGATTGTCGACAAGATGAAGGGCCGGTTCAAGTTGCCGGTCGTGGTGGAGGCATGGATGTCGAAGAAACTCCATCTCCTTTCCGAATGCGTGGGTTATGAAATTGATGAAAATATCGAATATGACCCCATTGCCGCCTTGCAGAACCTGCATGAGATTTATCCCGACTGCGGCGTTTACCTGGCGCTTCTCGGTTACAAGACGCAATTCCCGCTCTTGAAGGATATCTGGGTTTAAAAAGATTTATTTCCGGGGCCTGACGGTCGGCTCCGAAACTGAATATACCTGGCAGGATAAAGACAGGAAACGGAGCTTTACATGAAGATCGTAGTCTGCATCAAACAGGTTCCAGGCACCCACGAGGTGCGCATCGATCCGGAAACCAAGCGCCTGGTGCGCGAGGGGGTCGAGGCAATCATGAATCCCTTTGATACTTACGCCCTGGAGCAGGGGGTGCTCCTGCGTGAGGCCCACGGCGGGGAGGTTATTGCCCTCTCCATGGGTCCCAAGAAAGCTGAGGAAACTTTGCGCGAGGCAATCGCCTGCGGCGCTGACCAGGCAATCCTGCTGAACTCCCGCGCCTTCGCCGGCAGCGATACCTGGGCCACCAGTTACGCCCTCTCCATGGCCATCAAGAAGATCGGCGATGTGGATTTGGTAATCTGCGGCAAGCAGGCGATTGACGGCGACACCGCCCAGGTCGGCCCCGGCATTGCCGCGCACCTGGATCTCCCGCAAGCAACCAACGCCTCCGCCATGGGAGAGGTCACTGACACTACAGCGAATGTCACCCGCATGCATGAAGACGGTTATGATATCTGTGAAGTTGATCTGCCAGCAGTGGTGACAGTGGTAAAGGACATCAATTCCCCGCGTATCCCCTCCTTGAAGGGGCGGATGGCCGCGCGCAAGGCCGTGATCACGGTCTGGAATGAAGAGGATATCAGCGCGGATCCGAAGTTGTTGGGGCTGGACGGCTCGCCCACGCGGGTAGTCGAAACCAACCCGCCGCCAGCTCGCCATAGCAATACCATGGTGATCGAGGGCGAACCTCAGGAATGCGCCAAGAAACTTGTCCATGAATTACGTATCCGGACCTTGGTATAACGACACCAGGAATTAGATTCAGAGGAGATAATGATGCAAACCCCAAGTAATACGGAACGGGCTGCTTATAAAAACGTCTGGGTTGTTGCCGAGATGCTCGATGGCAAGGTCCAGAGTGTCACCCATGAACTTCTCGGCGCCGCCCGGCGGCTGGCCGACGCGCGCAAGAGCGAGGTCTGCTGCGTGGTGATGGGTAACGATATAAATAATGAAGCGGAAAAACTCTTTGCCTACCAGGCTGATAGCGTGATCGTGGTCGATGATCCCAGTCTGGAACAATTCGTTGATGAGATCCAAGCCAAGGCGCTCAACCGCCTGATCGAGAAGCATAAGCCGGAGATCGTGCTCTGCGGCGCCACCACCCGTGGCCGGGCGCTCATCCCCCGCGTGGCAGTAATGACGAACGCCGGGCTCACCGCTGACTGTACCGGCCTGGATATCGAGCCGGAGAGCGGGCTGTTGCTGCAAACCCGCCCCGCCTTCGGGGGCAATATCATGGCGAC
>JAFGNG010000221.1 GCA_016927125.1 Planctomycetota bacterium
AAGCGCAAGATGCGCGAACGGGAGAAGGAGATTGCCCGGCAAGTGCGCCTCTCTCGGCGCCGCAAGGCCAAGCAGACCAAACCCGTCAGATCGAGAGCTTAAGCAATAAGTACCAATGCAATCTAAAACTAACGGCGGACATCCATTTGGAGTCCGCCGTTAGTTTGGCCTAACATTTTTTAACTATGCTGATAGCTTTCTCCCCATCCTCACCAACCCCACTCCCAACAAGACCGCGGCCAGCCCGACGCAGCTATACGCGCTGGCATAACTGGTGGCGGCATCGCCGATAAGGTCAGACGAAGTGCCGAGGGTCAGCAAGATCGCAATGATGAGTAGCGCCCACTCCAGGTACTTCCTGGAATTGTCCAACACATAAGCGGCAAGGAGTCCTGCCGGCAGGATAAGAGTAATAAAGTGCGCCTGTCTTGCCTCGGGACTGATTAGGAGCATCAAAATCAAGACCAGCCCCGCGCCTATGCTTTCATGTTGTGAATTTCTTTTTTCTTTACTTTGCGGCCGAGTCTGCCAAGCCACGATGATGGTCAGTAGGATTACCGCAGCCAGCGAAATCATATTAACGGTTTTTACCGGCAGGTCTGCAAAATTAATGCTGTAACTGCGGTCATCACTCTCATGCAGGCTGCTGGCCCTGACCGGACGAAGCAAGCGGTTGAGCGTTGCGGGAACGCTCTGCCCGGGCGCATCCTCTTGGGGGACGCTCTGTACCATCTTGCCGCGGCGGTCGGCATAACCCTTCAGCATCGACCAGTTTTCACTCCACCCCCAGGTGAGCGTTGGGATCATAAAACAGAACAAGAAAATTCCCGCCAGGCCGTATAACACTGCCCGCCAGCGGCGCTGCCAGGCATAGTAAGCAATCAGCATGATCGGCATGAATTTCAAACAGGCTGCCCAAGCGGTCAGGATGCCGCCTTTGCGTTCATGCCCCTTGATTACGCAATACAATCCCGCAAAGGCGAGCAAGGCAACCGGAATATTAATCTGCCCCAGGCGTGCGTTATCGACAAAGAAGCGCCCCGTGATTAATAACGCCAGCACCGCTACCGCAATACTCAGCTTCTTGCGCTTCTCTTTTTCCGGCAGGGCGAGGCGTAGGGTAATGAGCAACATCCCGGTGAAGCCGAGCGCAATTACCGCATACCAAAGATAAATACTGGTAGAAATATCCAGCAATGCAAAGGGCGCCATGCACTGGGCGAAGCAGGGCAGGTATTTAAATTGCAGCCGCCCCTCCGCCGCGTAGATATCCGTGCCGTCCAGGACTGCGCGTCCGGCAGTATGGTAACGGCGGAAGTCGCTGGTGGCGGAGCGGGGGGCGGCTTTGAAGGCAAAGGCGGTCAGGAGCAGAAGGAAGAGCAGGAAGACAAGGGTGCGGGAGTTGAGGAACTTTCCTTTGCCGGTCATTCGACCTCTCCCACATCCTGGCCGGAGGCGAGGAGTTGATAGACCTTTTGGTGCTGTTTGGCAACCGCATCAATATTGAATTCCGCTTCAATGCGGGCGCGCCCGCGCAGGCCCATCTCCCTGGCTTCCACCGGATTGGTCAAGAGTTCTTCAATCGCCCTGGCGAGGGCCGCGGGGTCTTCCTTCGGCACCAGCAAGCCGGTTTCCCCGTCCTCAACCAAGGAATACAGCCCGCCCACGCCGCTAGCAATGACCGGCCGCGCCCAGGCCATGGCCTGGAGCACAGAAAGCCCCAGGCCCTCCTGGGTGGAAGGCTCGACGAAGATATCAAAGTCCCGCAGGAAAACCGCTTCCAGCTTACTACCGACCCGATCGGTGGCGGCGGTGGCGAAGGTGGCGCCGCTGGTAAAGGTTACGCGGGTGGTGATCTTGAGCTCCGCCGCCAGTGCCTTGAGCGAAACCAGCTCTGGCCCGCGCCCCAGGATCAGGAATTCCACATCCTGATATTTTTCCAGCACCAGGGCGGCGGCGCGCAGGAGGGTATGCTGCCCTTTGTTCCGGCGGAGCGTACCGAAGCAGCCGACCACGGGAGCACCGTGACCTGACCGCAGGCTGGCGGCCGGAGACTTTTCTCCTGGCAGCTCCTTGTCCGGCAGGGTTGCAGGCTCTTCTTCCGGGAGTTTAAAGCGGGAGAGATCCACCCCGTTGTGGAGCAGGGTAACATTACCCCGCCCCTTCCGGCGCAATTGTACCATCTGGGTATAGACCGCATCCGACACCGCCGCGTACGCCACAGATTTTTCGCGGCAGAGATAGGCTTCCAGCTCGCTGATGGGGGAATTAACCGTTACCAGCAGCGGGGCCCCCAGCGACTGGGCCACCTGTTTGGCAACCGGAGTAAGGGAGAGGTCCATCGCGTGGATTATCTCAGGTTTGAATTCCTGGAGCTGTCGGCGTCCCTTCCGGCCCCGCAAGAGCCCGCCGAGGTGGGGCTCGACCAGGTGGAGAAGACCACTGGCGAAAAAGGCGTGCTCGCGTTCACCCCCCGCCAGGCCGACGGTCAAGGTTGCGATCCCGATTTTCTTGAGCGCCCGTGACAAGGTCAAGGCATTGTACGTGGGCCCGGAGTGTTCAAGATTGGGACAGATCATTACTACCCGCTCAATCGTTGACATAATTATGCTCCCGCCTGGTTGCGGTTCAGGATATTGGTAGTCCGGCGGCGCTCAATACGTTCCGGGGTATTGCGCCAGCGGCGGTGCATCCAGACCCACTGCGCCGGGTATTTGCGAATCACATTTTCCAGGGCCGTGTTCCAGGCCTGGGTTAAGCGCCTGACATCATTATCGCGCGCCTCAGCATCGTGGGAACGTTCAGCTGCCAGCGGCCCTTCCAAGTGCACCCGGAAGCGGTCTCCCTCACGTAGGAGCACGGCTACATACAAAGGCACCCTGGCTGCAATTGCCAGCCTTGCCGGCGCTACGGGAGTATAGGCGGGGCGCTTGAAAAAATCTATAAAAACCCCATCCACCTCCGTGATATCCTGGTCCGGGAGAATGCTGATGGAAATCCCGTTGCGCAAGGCTTGCAACATGGCCTTCGGGTGCTGATCCGTATAAATAATCTCCACTCCACTCGCGCCCCGCAGGCTGGTGAGGAAGGAATTTAAATCCTCCTCCTCCATGCGCCGGCCCAAGGCCCGGATGGTTCCGCCCCGGCGGGTTACCAACCCGGCAAGCATTTCCCAGTTGCCAAGATGGCCGGTTACCAACACCGCCCCCGGTTTGCGCTTGGAGATAGCGGCAATTTTATCCAGGATCTCGGGATTGATCACCAGCGAATCCATGTACTCCCGGCTCCACCGGTGCATGGCCAGGGTTTCCAACAGCCCGATGCCGAGGTTGAGGAAGCAGCTGAGCGCGAGCCGGTCGCGGGCGTTGTCATCGAGTTCAGGAAAGGCCAGCGCCAGGTTTTTCTTCGCCCGGTGAAACTCCTGGCGGCTGACCAGGCAGTAACACCGCCCCACCGCCCGGCCCAGGGCGATCAGTTGCCGCCGGGAAAGGCAACCGGCAATCGAGCTCAGCGCTTGCAAGAAGGGCACCGCCAGCCGCCAGCGCAAGGCGCGGAGCTTATTCTTGAGCCAGGCTTTTTGAGTTTCATTAATAATCATATCACAAGCCAGATAATCAAAGTTAAAAGTTTAGCAGCTTACTGCTGATTATTATATTCCTGCCAGAGTTTTTCATAGAGCAAGGTAAGGTTATCGCGTTGCTGCTCCAAAGTAAAGGCTTTGACTGCTTCCCGCCCGGCGGCGGCCAGCTCCGCAGCGTGCTCAGGCTGCAAGGCCTCCTGGATGCCACGGGCGATGGCCTCGGCGGAACTTTCCACCGCGATGAAGTCACGGCCTTCCGTAAAGGCCTCGGCGGCAATACCCACGCGGGTGCTGACTAACGGCACGCCCGCCGCCACAGCTTCGAGCTGGACATTAGCAATCCCCTCGGAGCGGCTGGGTAAGACAAAGACGTCCAAAGCAGAGTAGACGCTGGGAAGGTCGTGCTGCCAGGGTAAAAATATCGTGCGCTCAGAAATGCCTATGGACTTTGCCAGCTCTAACAAAGCCGCTTTTTCCCGGCCTTCTCCCACCAGCGCCAGGCAAGGCGCTGGGCCGCTAACTTGCAAGTTAGCAAAGGCCTGCAAGAGCAGCGGCAAATCTTTGATCTCATGGAGCCTGCCGACAAAGCCGATTACCGGCCGGTCTACCGGCAAGCCATATCTGGCTTTCTCCGCCTGGGGATTGCGTTCTTGCAGGAAGGGCGCCAGGTCAATGCCGTTATATTGCACCACGAATTTCTCCCGCGGGAGCCCGGAGTGTCTGAAGTTATGTTCAGCCACCCCCCTGGTTACACAAATTATTGGGCTATTAAAATACCCGAGGAGGCGGTCGACAAAGTAGTGCCGCGCCTTCTTGCCCAGCCCGAGGTCGCGCTCATGCGCCAGTCTCACCGGTACCCGCGCCAGCATGGCGGCAAGCCGGCCACTGGTATTTGCCCGGCGCATATGGCAGTGGACAATCTTCGCCTCGGCCGCGCGCAGGCGCTTCGCCAGGCGCAGCAGGCTGCCGGGATGGTAGCGGTTCTTCATGAAGGAGAGGCTGACCGGGATGCCGACCTGCTGAAGCTGCGGAGCCAGCTCCCCCAGTTCCCGGAGGCAGATTACCGAAACCTGGAAACGGTCGCGGTCCAGCATCGGCAGGACCCGCGCGAGGTTACGCTCCACCCCGCCAACCGGTAGCGCGCCAATGATATGGACAACCGACAAGGGTTTCATCCGTTATTCCCCAACAACTTGTGATAAAAAGCCAGGACATCCTGCATCATCCGCTCCCGGGTAAAATTATTCAGGACCCGGTCTCGCCCGGCCTCTCCCAGCTGGCGCCGATTAATATCATTGTCAAGTAAGGCAGTAATGGCATTCGCTAACGCTGCAGAATCCCGCGGCGGAACAATCATCCCGGTCTGGCCGTCCAGCACAATCTCTGGCAAGCTGCCAACCGAAGTCGCGACCATGGGCACGCTGAAGGTCATAAATTCCACACTAGCCCGGCTCCACCCTTCCGAGCCGATGCTGGCAATGACACCGACATCGCTCATCTGCAAAAAGAGGTTTAAACGCTCCACCCTTCCCAGCCAGCGCACGGCGTCGCGGATGCCGAGTTTTTCCACAATAGAGTCGAGGTATTCGCGATACTCGCTCTGCCGTGAAAAGGCGAAGAGGAAGACGGTCCCGGGGTGTTTCTCCAAGACCTTCGGGATAGCTTCAAGGAGATAGTGCTGCCCTTTGACCGGGGCGAGGCGGGCGAGGCAGGAGACTATTTTTGCGCCTTCCTTAAGGTGCAGCGTCTGCTTTTCCCGGGCGAGCTCCTCTTCCTTGCCTGGCCGGAAGCGTTCCAGGTTGACCCCGCCGGGAATGACCTCTACAGGTGAAGTCAGCCAGGGCGCGGAGCTTTGCACTCCCTGACGCACCGCCTGGCTGGCGCAGATGAGCCCGGCGGTACGGTGGTTAAAGAGCCACTTGTTGAAAGCATGGCTGCGGATGGGCGTAACCACGTGGCGGGTACGCACCAGCGGAATCGGTTTCATCCCGGAGAGAGCCATGGCCGCGAGCCAGTGATCCTTGCCGCGATGGGCATGAACCAGGTCCGCGTTTAAGTTGCGGATCCGACGGCGGATCAAAAGAATATCCTTTAAATCCAGGAAGGGATTGAACCGGCTGCCCATGTGGGCATTGGCATAAGGGATTTGCTTGCGGCCGGCAGCCTCGACCACGCTGTGTTTTTTACGGCCGATGATCTCGGCAGTATGGCCGTGGTTAACTAACGCCTCCGCCAAGTCGACGACCCGGGCGGCCTCGCCAATAAACTCGCGCGCGCTGCAGAGTTGGAGCACCCGGAGCGCCATCAGAGATTCCGCCTTGCCAAGAGCGCCTGTTTTTTCTCGATTTCCTCACGGTAAAGGGCCTCGGTGCGTTCCGCCATGATGCTGGCGAAGTATTGCTTGACCCGTTCTCGCGCCTTCCCGACGCGGGAGGCAGTTTCTTCCGGGTTGGAAAAGGTTCTGAGGATGGCGTCTGCCAGCTCTTGCGCGCTGCCGGGGCGGACCAAAAGCCCGCAGGCCCCGCCGTCGAGGATCTCGGCGGTGCCGCCGACACTGGTCGCCACGACTGGTACGCCCAGCGCCATGGCCTCCTTGACGACCGTACTGGAGGCATCGCAGGACTTGGCCGCGAGCACGGAAATATCCAGCGCGGCAGTGATTGAAGGGATATCCTCCTGGAACCCGGCCCAGATAACAGTCTCTTGTAAAGCATACGCCGCGATCAAACCCCGGAGGCGGTCCCAGTCACCGCCGGTTCCTACCAGCAGGAATTTGGCGCCGGGGAGTTCCGGGCGGATCCGGATAGCAGCCTGCAAGAGGGTTTCCTGCCCCTTGTCCGGCGCCAGCCGCCCCACCAGGCCAACCAGGGGGGCATCAGCACGGATACCAAATTCAGCGCGGACCTCCTCCCTGCTTTTCTTGACATCAGAGGCGAAGCCGTCACGCAACCCGGCGTGGATAACCACAACCCGGTCAGGGGCAATAAAGTCATTGGCAATCAATTCCTCGCGGATTGGCCCGGCTACGGCAATAGTCTTTGCAACCGCATGATGATAGAGCCAGCGGTTGGCCATATGGCGTTTGGTGGGATAGCTGTTATGCTTGGTGCGGACCAGGAGCGCGGGGATAGATCTGCCGAGGATCGCGGTTGCTGCTACCCAGGTGTCCTGCGAGCCGTGCGAATGAATAATCTCTGCCCCGCTTTCCTTCAAACGGTGGCGAAGTGTCTTCATGTCCGCGGTAAATTGTTGGGGATGGAACCCCTTGCGGAAATGACAGGCCGTATCAACCGCCAGACCCGCCGCTTGGGCGCGGGCGGCCAGCTCACTCTTCGGGGGGGCGAAGACGACAACCTCATGCCCGCGCGCGGCCATGGCTTTCGCCAGGAGCAGCACCTGCAGGGGCTGTCCGCCCCAGCCTTTATGAAAATTTGTGTACAAGATCTTCATCTTATCCCTTCTGCAACCCTTAATTTTGGGAATCTCCAATGTAGTCCACAGCCTTCTATCGGTCAAGAATAAACTGTTTGGTGGAAATTGGTTAACCAAGGTTCCCGGCAAATGGAACTGTCAAATTTTATGCTCAAAACCTTGGATACACCCCGGTGGCGCAGCTTTTCTTCTCTTGACGCAAGTATGACATTTCCATAAATTAACTTTTTGTGCGGAGATGTTTGCAGTGTGTAAAATCACATCTCTCAAGATGAACATTAATAACCCCGCAGGAGAATTACAATGGCACGCGGAGCTAATTCCGGCAAAGAATTTAATGATCAAAGCGAACAGGTAACCAATATTTTCGGCGAGAATGTCTTCAACCTCGCAGTGATGCGCGAGCGCCTTCCGAAAAATGTCTTTAACAAACTGCTCCAGGCAAATTCAGAAGGCAGCCACATTGATCCCGCCACCGCCGATATCATGGCCAACGCCATGAAGGACTGGGCGATTGAAAGGGGCGCGACCCACTATTGCCACTGGTTCCAGCCCATGACCGGCATGACCGCGGAGAAACATGATTCCTTCATTTCCCCGACTGCCGACGGGCGCACGATCATGGAATTCAGCGGGCGCGAGCTGATCCAGGGCGAGCCCGACGCCTCCAGCTTTCCTTCCGGGGGCTTGCGCGCGACCTTCGAGGCGCGCGGCTATACCGCCTGGGACTGCACCAATCCGGTCTTTATCAAGGAAGATGGCAAGAATATCACCATGTTCATCCCCAGCGCCTTCTGTTCCTACACGGGGGAGGCCTTAGACAAGAAGACGCCCTTACTGCGCAGCAACGAAGCGCTCAATAAACAGGCTCTGCGGATCTTGCGCGCCCTGGGCAATACCACTGCCCAGCGGGTCCTGACTACCCTCGGCTCGGAGCAGGAATACTTCCTGGTGGACCGGGATTTTGTCGAAGCGCGTCTCGACCTCCTGCTTACCGGGCGCACCCTCTTTGGTGCGGCTCCACCCAAGGGTCAGGAGATGTCTGACCATTATTTCGGCCACATCCACGAGCGCGTAGCGTCCTTTATGAACGAGCTTAATATCGAACTCTGGCGGCTGGGGGTTTCCGCCAAGACCCAACATAACGAAGTCGCCCCCGGGCAGTATGAAATTGCGCCGGTCTTCTCGACCGTGAATGTGGCCACCGACCACAACCAGCTTACCATGGAAACCTTACAGAAGGTTGCGACCCGCCGGGGCTTTGTCTGCCTGCTGCACGAAAAGCCCTTTGCCGGCCTGAACGGCTCCGGCAAGCATAATAACTGGAGCATGGTGACCGACGAAGGCCTCAATCTCCTTAATCCCGGGAAGACTCCGAAAGAAAACGAGATCTTCCTGGTCTTTCTCTGCGCGGTCATCCGCGCGGTCGATAAATACTCGGATCTCCTGCGGGCGTCCGTTACCGGTGCCGGCAATGATCAGCGCCTCGGCGGCCATGAGGCTCCACCGGCGATTATCAGCATCTTCCTCGGCCAGCAGCTTACCGAGATTGTTGAACAGTTTGAGTTCGGAAGTGACACCAAGACCCGCGAAGGCGGTCAAATCCAACTCGGGGTCAGCACCCTGCCGCCCCTGCCAAAGGATTTGACCGACCGCAACCGGACTTCTCCCTTCGCCTTTACCGGTAACCGCTTTGAATTCCGCATGGTCGGCTCTTCCGCCTCCACAGCGGATCCGAACTTTATCCTGAATTCCATTGTCGCCGAGGTGCTGGCGGAGTTGGCGGATGAATTTGAGAAAACCAACGATGTTAATAAAACCGCCCAGAATATTCTCAAGCGCATTATCCACGAAAACAAGAAGGTTATCTTTAACGGGGACAACTACTGCGAGGCTTGGATCAAGGAAGCGGCCAGCCGCGGGCTCCCTAACCTCAAGGATTCGGTGGAGGCCCTGCAGGCCTTCATGACCGACAAGGCAGTAGAGCTCTTTGAGAAGCATAAAGTCTTGAGCAAGGGCGAGCTTGCAGCCCGGCAGGATATTTTCTTCGAGCATTACGCCCAGACCACTGTCATTGAAGGGCAGACCGCCCTGCGGATGGCCAAGCGGCAGATCCTCCCGGCGGCGATGGAATTTTCCTCGCGGGTGGCAATGTCAGTAACCGCGATCAAGGAAGCGGGAGCGGATCCCGGAACCCATGCCAAGGCCCTGGAGAAAGTTTGCGCTTTAATTAGTGATCTCCAAAACGGGATTGACGCGCTCACACAGGCACTCGAGGCAACCGCGTCCCTGGAAGGTAGCAAAAAGCGCGCAAGCTCTGCTCGGGACACCATTCTGCCCGCGATGGCTACCTTGCGCAGCGCGGCGGATTCCCTGGAGCTGGAGATCGATGCTGACCTCTGGCCATTACCGACCTATGCCGAGATGCTCTTTATGCGGTAAAACTTAAAATAAAAATTTGTGTTTTAATAAGCTTGGGTGTATTCTCCAATTTAGATGAGGAGATACCCAAGCTTTTTTTACAGGAACAATATTTCAGGCACCACTTCCTGAAAGGAGGAAAATGATGAGAAAAGCAATTTTGTTAATCGGCGTGCTGATAATTGCCAGCGCTCCGGTCTTTGCGGCAGCAGATATGAAACCGGCTATCCCGGACATCCGGATTCAAATGCTGGCGCCGGAACTGCCGGACGAGGAGCTTCTGACCGTGCCCTGGGTGGCGGAGGATGATGACTCCTGGGCTGAGGGCGAGCCGCTCTGCATCCCAAGCGCGGATGAGTACCAGGAATTCAACGTCAAGGAAGGCGAGGAACCAATTACCGACCATGTGCCACAGGCTTTCATCTGGATGGGGGTAACCAATAAAAATATCAAGTTCAAGGTTATAGTGGATGATGATATCCAGCACAACCCGATGGAAAATCAAAGAATCTGGCAGTGCGACTCCATCCAAATCGGAATCGACGCCCAAGGCAACGGCACCGGCGTCCTGCCGGAAGAAACCATCCTGGTGCAGCCGGACGATATCGGTACCGCCTTCGCCCTTACCAAGGACGGCCCCAAGGGGTGGGCACATTACTGTTATGATCGGGATAAGCGCGGAGACCTGCCCTCCGAGATGATGGCCATCACCCGCGATGACGAGCACCAGCTTACTACCTATGTAATCACAATTCCCTGGGAAAAGCTGGCGACCTCGCCGGGGATCTCCCCGCTAATGGGAGTGGTGATTAAAGTCAATGATACCGACCATGACTCGGTGGACGAAACCGATGTTCAAAAATACACCCGGGATAAGTACAAACACCGTCGGCGTGAGCTCTTTTTCGGCAATGGCAACCGCGAGCATTTTCGTCCGGGGCTGTTTCAACTGGTGAAAATCGGCAATCCCCCCGCGGAATACTTCTCCTCCCTGGCCGCCCAGACCAAGCTCTGGCGCGACAGCGATGAAGGGGGGATCGTCTTTGCTTATGCTACCGACCAGCAGGTGACCGCCCTCGCCGATTTTAATGGGATAATTAAAGACCTGCCGTTACCGGCAACCAAGCTGACCGATGGCCTTCAGCGCGTTTCCCTGAAAGTCTTCCCGAATACTTTTTTAGCTGAAAAAACCAGCTTCAAGGGGCAACTGGTTAATGCCGCGGGCCAGGAACTTATCAGCCAGGAAGGAATGTTATATTCCGCCAGCGCGCCCATCAATAAGCTCCACAACCTGCTCATGAGCCTGACCCGGACATCCCCGCACCCGGTCTTCACCCGCCACCTGCGCTCGATCGATACCCTGGTGCAGGCGGAATGGCTGCGGGTTTCCCACCTCTTTGACAGCCAGCCGGATGAAGCGGATTATATCCTGGAACAAGTTGATTTAATCATGGATGCTTTAGAGAACGGCGACGCGGCCGACTGGGAAGCCTATCGCGGCCGGCGGCGGCAAATGCTCTTCACCTTCCGCTCGCGGCTGGACGCTACTATCCAGTTTTACAAGGTGCTGCTGCCGCAGGACTGGGATGAGACCAAGACCTATCCCTTGATTGTGCAATTGCACGGCAGGGGCGATCCCCGGCCGATTACTTCCAGCATGGAACAATACCGAGTGCCGACCAGCCCCGGGATTGAGAGTTTCATCGAAGAAGACCGCCAAACTTATACCATACATCCCTTCGGACGCGGCAACCACGGCTATATTGGATTCTCCGAATACGATGTCTTCGAAGCGATGCGGGACATGCAGGCCACCTTCAAGACTGATGAAGAGCGCACCTTCTTAAGCGGCGGTTCCATGGGCGGTATGGGCACCTGGGCGGTGGGGAGCCGTAACCCCGACTACTGGGCCGCGATCGAGCTGCGCGCGGCCGCGCCCCGCTCTGCGCCGGTGGGTATCGGCTTGGGCGGAAACCTCACCGGGGTGCCGGTCCATATCTGGCACGGCGAGAAGGATTACACCGTGCCGATTAAGGGCGGCTTCCAGATCGCAGAGGAACTGCGCCGCAATCACCAGGACTACGTCTTTGAAACCAATCCCGAAGGTGGACATGATGCCCCGCGCGAAGACCGAGCCGAAATTTACAAATGGCTGCTGCAGCCTAGCCATGTCCGTCAGCGCCCGCAAAACTTCTCCTATGTCGTCGATTCCCATAACCACTATGGCCGCCTGGGGATCAAGATGAAGCGGGTCCCGGAGATCAGCGCTCTGCCGCGCTTTGACTGTGAGATCAAGGACAACGAAGTCCATATCTACAGTCAGGGCACCCCTGAGATCGAACTCGATTTCAGCGAAGACGGCCTCGCTCTGGAGGGTGAGGTAGTAATTTTCTGGAATGGTGAGGAGGTTTATAAGGGGCCGGCCCGAAAACTCAAGCTCCTCCAGGAAAAAACCGCCAAGGTAACCACCGAATACCTGTAAAGCCAACGACTGGCTATCAGGGCGGCTTGAAAAGTTAGAGCAAGCAAACCGGCTGGCAGCCTTTCGGCGCCAGCCGGTTTACTAATCCTAAGTTCAATAAGAGGTTTTAGAAGTTACTCTACCTCAATCATCGCCAGGTTGAGGATCTGGCCGGGATGGATATCGTTCGGGCTTGCTAAGCCGTTCTTCTCAGCAATCTTCTTGACCAACGGCCACTTGATGGGACCGCCGAAATGCTTCTTATAAATGGTGCCGAGGTCATCCCCGGGCTTGACTTCGTAGGTGGCAACACGCACCTGCTCGCTGGCAACCGAGGCAACCGGGGTTACGACTGCACCGGCCCGCGGGGCGGGTGTGGGCGAGGTATCCTGCCGGGTTTGCACCAGCGCGTATTGGTGCAGGGTGCGGTCCCGTTCCGACTGCATAGCGGTCAGCCGGTTGCGCAGCTCGGTATGGCGGGTGGCAAGTTCCTCTTCCTTGGCGGCAATCAGGCGGCGGAGGCTACCCTCGGTATGCTTCCACTCCGCTTCC
>JAFGNG010000222.1 GCA_016927125.1 Planctomycetota bacterium
AAAAGCCTGCCCTTCAACCTGAGATAATAAACCACAGGGAAAGGCAATAGTCAAGCACCAAATTCAAAAAACTTAAAAAATATGCATATGTCTGGTTAGGACGATTTTTAGGGAGCCTGGACTGGTTCAAAAGACACAGAATTGAAACAGTTTTAGTATTCATTTAATAAACCCGGTGCTTTAGAATACCATGTATTGTGTATTGATTATCTTGGGGCCACATTTATTGTGTTCAAAAAGTATATTCAGGGGGCGAAGTTAATTTGTCGCCTGTAATAAAAGAAAAACAGAATATTATAAGTTAGGGTTTCACTTTATCTCCACTTTTGGCAAAAACAGGTTTTTGCTTGCAAATAGAACTTCTTTTCGGCATCTTATTTGTTCGACAAAGGTTTGTTAATTTTCCCCATTGCCTGGGGGAGGAGAAGACCTTTTAATTAGTTAGCATTACGGGGCGTAGCGCAGCTTGGTAGCGCGGTTGCTTTGGGAGCAACAGGTCGCAGGTTCAAATCCTGTCGCCCCGACCATTTTCGCCAACGGCGAAAATGGTAGAGCAGGAGAAAAGAGAAAGTTGAGAGTAGAGCAGCGCGGCTGACGCCGCGAGCGGAAAAGCTTACCTAAGGCATAATGTCGCTTCTCCTGCGGTCTACTTTCTCCTTACTCCTTTCAGATGGAATAACACTATGCCTAATCAAACCAATTGTTTGTTTGTCGACGAGTCTGGCAATCCTTACTTCGATGAAAATCTTGCTGAGGATGAAGGCTATATTATGGCAATATCTGCCGTCCCCAAAGATGATATCACCCGAGTTGAAGGTTTAATCAGAAGGCGTAATGACAATACCTTAATTAAATCATCAGATATTGGGATGAACGATAAGCTATGTTCAGAGTTTTTGACGGAACTTTTCGATAATACCGACATATGCGCTGCGGTTGTAACTGCAAAGTGCAATGATCATCACAATGCCGAACTTTTCTCGCGTATTAAAAATGGCATAGATCCATCTTTGAATAAGAAATATGGATCAAAACCGCGTGAACTAATTCGTATAAGCGCCTTCCTCTCAGGATTTTTGAAACTACGTGAACTTCCTGGGACGGACCAGATTGGTCTGCAATTCGAGATCATTTTTGATCAAGAAACGGAATCAGACCGATTCAAGGAAGAATTTAATGACTTATCTGTAGAATTTACTAAAAATTATTCTGGGTTTTCCTTTAACCGTGTCCGTTTCGTTTTCCGAGATGAAGAGCCCCTACTCATGATTTCTGATTGGATTGCGGGGGCAACATTGCGCGATATTCGACGTGATGATTTACCTAAAACTCGAGAAATACTAAATAAGCTTGAAAGAAAAAAACGTGTAATAGTACGAGAGGGCTTTTCGGCTAATGTTCCCAAGAAATAAGTTCCCAGGAAATAATTTAAGCCACGTGTTTTATGATACGTCGTATATTGCCGAATTGTGGATTTGATATCTCTATGAACAAACTTACTATATGCTGGCTGAAATTAAGTGATGGTTCGAAGTTCCGCCAGTCGCCCCGACCATCTTATTCACTTTAATAAAGATCTTGTCATGCCAGAAGAAAAAACCACGCCCAACGGCAAAAAACTGGTTTATCTTCGCGGCAAAACCCCTGCTCCCCACAAATTCGAAACCGATCCTACCTTTGGTTATTCCGCGGACGAACTTTTAACTGTAACCGCTCCGAAAGCCCCACCGGACTTCGATGAATTCTGGCAGCAGACTTACGCAGAGAATATGGCAGTGCCAGTGGATTATGAAATTAAAGAGGTTGAAAGTTGGATTCCGGGCTACAAGATCAGCGAGATTTACTACCGGTCCTGGAATAATTTCCGCACCGGAGGGTATTTGGTAGTTCCGGAGGAGGGAGAGATCAATACAACCGTGGTCTTCGGGCATGGTTATCCCCGCCCAGGCATTGAACGAATCAACCCGGAGCTGGATTTGCCATTAAAAAACGCGGCCATTCTCTTCGTGCACGGCAGGGGGTTCGGCCTGTCGCCCCATCCGGAGTGCCCGCACAATGATTCCATGCTGCATTTCACCGTTGGGATTAAGTCGAAGGAGACGCGGATTATCCGCGGCTGCGTGGCGCAGCTTTGGGGTGCAGCCTCGGTGATGCTGGATATTTATCCGCAGACCGAAGGGAATTTAATTTACGCGGGCGGCAGCTTCGGCGGGGCGTTAGGGGCCTTGATGCTGCCTTGGGAGAAGCGCTATACCAAGGCCTACCTTAATGTCCCCGCCTTTGGCAATTATCCCCTGGCGAAGACCTTCGAAGGCTCCATCAGTGCGGAATGGTTGCGCAAGAGTTATGAAAGGATCCCGAACCTGGCGGAAATTCTCTCCTATTACGATACCGCGATTGCTGCCTCGCGGATCACTTGCCCGGTAGTCTGCTCGCCCGCACTGGCAGACCCCAAGGTTCCGCCGCCGACCCAGTTCGCGGTCGCCAATGCCTTGAACCGCGAGAGCGAGCTTTATGTCCTCCCCGCCGGCCATTATGAATACGAGGGTATCGCCGTGGTCAAGGCGAAGTTGAATAAATACCTGGATGAGTTTTTTAATGGGTGAGGAAGTCTTGTTGATATCGGTGCCAACTCCTGACCCCTGAATAATCATACCTTCAACACCGCAAACCTGCGCTTTCCGGATTTGAGGATCTGGCCGGACTTCGGCACCACCTGACCCTTAGGGTCGGAGATTTTTTCGCCGTCCAAGGTGACCGCACCGGCCTGGACCAGCCGCCGGGCCTCGCTGGTGCTGGGGGCGTGCTTGCATAAGGTCATCAGCTTGCAGATCCAGATCTCACCATTTTCCAGCTCGCTGGCTGGAATCTTTATCTCCGGCATCTCGTCCGGGAGTTGCTTCTCGGCAAAGATCCGGGTGAATTCTTCGTCCGCCGCCTGCGCCTCTTCGGGGGAGTGGTAGATGCTGACAATCTCGCGCCCCAGCATCCCCTTGGCCGCGCGGGGATCTTCTTTGATGATCCCGGTGAATTTCTCTCCGGGGAGATCGGTCAGGAGGATAAAGTAATCCCGCATCAGGTTGTCGGGGATGCTCATCACCTTGCCGAACATTTCGCGCGGCGTGTCCGAGACGCCGATGTAATTGTCCAGCGACTTGCTCATCTTCTGCACCCCGTCGAGGCCGGGGAGGATAGGCATGACCAGCACAACCTGCGGTTCCTGGCCATCATCGCGCTGGAGGTCGCGCCCGACCAGGTTGTTAAAGGTCTGGTCGGTGCCGCCGAGTTCGACGTCCGACTTGACCATGACCGAATCCCACCCCTGCATCAGCGGGTAGAAGAATTCATGCAGACTGATCGGTGCGCCATTCTTGTAGCGCTTGGAGAAGTCATCGCGCTCCAGCATCCTCGCTACCGTCATTTTCCCGGCCAGGCGCATCACATCGTCAAAGCGCATCTGACTGAAAAAGCTGTTGTTATGGACAATCTCAAGGTTTTTCACATCCAGGATGCCATCCACCTGCGCGAGATAGGTCTTCAGGTTTGCCTCGATTTCAGTATCGGAGAGGATCGGCCGGGTAGCAGTCTTGCCGGTGGGGTCGCCGATGCGGGCGGTAGCGTCGCCGATAATCAACACGGCCTGGTGCCCCAAATCTTGGAATTGGCGGAGTTTTCGCAAAACCACGGTATGCCCCAGGTGGATATCAGGCGCGGTGGGATCGAGCCCGAGCTTAATCCGCAGGGGTTTGCCGGACGATTTGCTCTTTTCCAGCTTTTTCTTCAATTCTTCTTCGGTGAAGATAGCCTCAGCGCCGCGCGCAAGGATTTGCAACTGTTCCTCAACACTTTTAGTGATTTCTGGCACTGGAAGCCTCACTTTCTTTTTTTTTGTTCAAAACCAAAGCCAATCCTGCGGGTAAAATACCTGAAAAGGGAAATCTTATGATCAACTCCTGAAAAAGTCAAGTTATAGCGGATAATGTGGGGATAAAGGCAAGGGGTTTTGCCTTGACTTTTTTACCAAAACTTTTTATCTTCAAGCTGGCACCTCGAGCCACGGGCACGTTGTGCAAAAGTGAACGGCAAATACTTTTGTTTCCATTACATTACCCCCTTCCACAGGTAAGGAGATTCCCGCGATGAACAGACACCTACTTAAACCGGTTGTCGCGTTGCTATGCCTGGGAGCATATGCCAGTTTCAGTATTTGTACCAGCACCGCCTTCGCGGCTGGAGCCCAACCTCCCATGCCCGCGCCCCTGAGCGCAGAGGAACTTGCCCGAGAAGTGGAAGCTGCGGTTCCCGTCACCCCGGAGGTGGTAGTGGCGACCCCCCAGCCGATTGCTCCTACCCCGGTCAGTTCTTTTGACCAGGGCGAAGCGCTCGGGATTGTGAATGTCGGGTTGGTTAACATCCGCAGCGGTCCGGGGTCGGAAGCCGATACCGAATACGAAATTGTTACCACTCTCAAGCAGGGTACCGAGCTGACCATCATGGGCAAGAGCAATGACTGGTACAGCATCGCCTGGCCACAGGGGCATCCCTGTTACCTCCGGGCAACCTGCATCGACGGTATTGTCCCGAGCACCCTGGGACCCCAGGGCGTCAGCGTTCCGGTGAAGGGACCGAGCGCCGACCTGTATGTCAGGCCGTGGGAAAAGAGCACCATAGTCGGCAGCCTACAAGGCGGCGATATTGTCACCATAATCGGGCGCCGGGGTGGTTGGTACCGGATCATGGCACCCCCAAGCGCGCGCGCGTGGATTTCTGCCAAGTATGTCAACCTGGTCTCCAGCTCCAATGCCGCGCTTTCGCAGGCGACCGCGCCCAAGCGGGGGATTATTACGAACCCTAATAATACCACAACGCCACCGGAGGAGAAGAAGGCCAAGACCCCGCAGATTATCCAGGCCTATCGCGAGAAGCTGCCGGATCCGGAGCTTCTCCAGCAGCAGGCCGAGGATAACCGCCAGCGTTACTTCCAGTCGATTGACGATGAACTCGCGGCAATCCGCGCTGAAACCAACAGCCGCAAGCAGGAAATCAGCATGCGTTATTCAGGCGTTCCTACAACTACTCTGCCCGGCACCACTGCGCAGGCCCCGGCAACCCTGACCGAGGACGATTTCACCGGCTGGGTTGAGCATATCGGTTACGCGGTTAGACGCCCGGCAGCCTACCGGTTGGTTAAGGGCGGGGATATTGTCTTCCTTCTGCGCAGTGCGGTCTATAACCTGGAGGAATATGTCAATTGCCGGGTCGCGGTCAACGGGCAGGTCGAACTGGCCCCCGGATTTGACGCGAATGTCCTGGTCGTCGATAAGCTGGAACTGCTTGACTCCGGACCCTTGACACCGCCCTCTATCGAAGAAGCCAGCATGAACGTGGAAGAGGAATACACGGCTCCAATGATGCCGAGGGCGGAAGAAGATGATACTGCCCTGCAATCACCGATGCCCCTGGGTGAGATTGTCGAGATCATCCCGGCGGTTGAATAACAGGTTTTGACCACAGTCTAAGTAAAATCTCTGGCAGGCCTGTGTGCCTGCCAGTTTTAAATACTGACGCCGTAAGGCCGCTTGTCCACGGATTTTTACCCATGGGTTTTCTACAAACACTCTGGCAGCGCCTGCGCGCCTTCCTTGGAATTGGTAGTGAATTCCTTTGCGATACCTGCAAATACGATTATCCCAGCGCCTGCAACCGTCCGGAGCGCCCCAATGCAAAAATCTGTCCGGATTACCGCCGCGGGAAGCGCAAGTAAGCTTACAACAGCTTTTATAAAAGCTGCTCTTTAGGTTTTGAAAGAAAAATTCATGTCGCTATACCCGATTCGTTTCTGCACCCTTGCCAGTGGCAGTTCCGGAAATGTTGCCTACCTCGATTCCCCGGAAGGAGCGATCCTGGTAGATGCCGGGATCAGCGCGACCCAGGTAGCTGAACGGCTGTCAGCATGCCGCTTCAACATTGCCAATATCAAGGGCTTGCTGATTACCCACAACCACAGCGATCATATCAAGGCAGCCGGGGCCATTACCCGCCGGTATAAAATCCCGCTCTTCATGACCCCGGGCACAGCTGCAGCAGGGCGTAAGCAACTCGGCAAGGTGGAAGCTATCAATTGCTTCCAGCCTGGCAGTACCCTGCGCTTGGGAGGATTTGAAATCCACAGCGTCCCCACCCCGCATGATGCACCGGAGTCGGTGGCATTGATCTTTGAACGGGGGAAGATCAGGATAGGTTTTTTCACCGACCTCGGCCACTCCTTCGAATTGATGCGAAGTCTCTTCCGCAGTCTGGACGCAGTTATCCTGGAGAGCAACTACGACCCGGACATGCTGACAGCCAACCGAGAGTACCCGGAATTTGTCAAGCAGCGCATCCGCGGCCCGCACGGACACCTCGCCAACGAAGAGGCGGCAAGCCTCCTCTGCGAACATGCCTCGGAAAGGATGCAAGCCGTCCTCCTGGCACACCTTTCGGAAAAAAACAACCACCCGCGCCTTGCCATGGAGAGCCACCAGCGCATTGCTTCTGATTTTCTGGCCACCCATCAACCCCTCATCGAAATCGCACCCCGCCATCAGCCCTCCAAGATCTTTGTGATCTCGGGGCCAAAACCCGCAGGGAAATAATCGGACGAGGAATAGTTTTCAGCTATTTTCTCAAGACGGAGAGGAAGGCGTCGGCGCGGTTCATCTCGCTTTCAATATCCTTGATAATCTGGGGCAACACATCCTTTTTCATCGCAAGTTCCTGCCAGGCATCAATCGGCAGGGTGGGTTTACCGCAGCTTCCCGCAGCTCCGTAATTCTTTAGAATACAGATATAATTCGCAAGCGAACAGATGGCGGCCAGCTTCCGTGAGGCGGGGTCGGCAGTGTCCTGCACGGTGTGGTGGTGGTGGATCGCTTCACAGAGGTCATCCGCGAGCCGCCATTTCTTCGCCAGCCAGAAGCCGAGATCCGCGTGGGTGGTTTCCAGCACGGCTTGCTCCGCCTCCTGGAAGGAGACCTGCTGCCGTTCCGCGATCTCCAGGATCCCCTTGAAATCGTCCGGCACATACTGGTCAAGAACAAGTTTGCCGATATCATGCATCAAGCCGGCCACAAAGGCGGTGTCCGCATTGATGCCGGGATGTTTTTTCGACAGCAGCATGGCAATGGTGCCGCAGCCTACGGAATGGCTCCAAAATTTCTCGTAGCTGAAGCGTTCGTCGCGGTTGCTGAAGATATCGATCATGGTGGTGCTGATCGCCAAGCTCTTTACCGTATTGAAGCCAAGGATCACAATTGCCTGGGAAATCGAGCTGACCCGGTTGGGCAGAGCATAAAAAGCGGAATTAACTACCTTCAAGATCCGAGCGACTAGCACCGGGTCGCGGGACATAATTTCATTGATGTCAGTAGCGCTACTCTTGGGATCGTCAAGAATCCCCAAGAGTGCAGTCAGCACCTGCGGCATAGTCGGCAGGTTATCAATACATTTTATAATGCTTTCAAGGTTACGCTTGGCCATGTTCCCTTATCTCACGATTAAAATTTATCTTAACTGCCGACACCAGATTGTTCGGTAGGTTAACGAGCACATAGAGTGATCTTAACGGTTCACTCTTCCCTGAATTCCAGGAATTTGCCCCTCGGCAGAATAATCCGGAAGCGCGCCCCGCTCTCGGGGAGGTCCTCGGCGCTGATGATGCCGCCATGCTCATCGACAATCCGCCGGACAATGCCCAGTCCCAGCCCGGAACCCTTCTCCTTGGTAGTATAGAAGAGTTCGAAGATATCTTCTTCCTTGCCGGGTTCAATGCCAATGCCATTATCATCGACAAGGATTTCAATCGTATCCTCTTTTTCAGAGGTAGTAACCCTGACCACGGCTTTATCCTTGCCGTCTGCCCAGTCGTCCGCCTTCTCCATTCGGGCCTCGCAGGCCTCCCTGGCGTTGCGGAAAAGATTCAGCATTACATGGGTAAACTGGAGCTTGTCTAGGACTACCGGGTACATATCGGAGGCAAGGTTACTCTCCAGTTCCACCCCGATCTCAAAAAATTCCGGCTCGGAAAATTCGATCACCTCGCGTAGAAAGTGGTTGAGATCGGTAGGCACCGGGTCCATCCGGGGAGGGCGGGCAAAGGCGAGAAAGCCATCCAGGGTCTTGGCAATGCCACGAATCTCAGAGCAGATCCTGCCCATTCTCTTGACAAAGCGCTTGCGCCATTTCTCCGGGAGCTTGTCAAAATCCTCTTCCAGCAACTGGGCGTTTAACTGGATGGCATTCAAGGGGGTGCGCATCTCATGCACCAGACCGGCCGCAAGGGTGCCGATATACGCCAAGCGCTCCCGCTTTTCTCGCTCCCGCTGCTTCTCTTCCTGCTTATGGGTTGACGGACTCATTCAACAGTCTCCACCGGGAGGGGGCTGGTCGGGTGACAATTGGACATCAGGATTTTTCAGGCAGGCTGCCTGGATCCCCGCCACAACTTCATCCGGATCATCGGTCAAGGTGAAGAGATTCATGTCTTCAAGGCTGATATTACCCTCGGCTAGCATGGTATCCTGCAGCCAGTTGAGAAGATTCTTCCAGAAGGCCGAGCCCATCAGGAAGAAAGGACAGCGCGGCATTTTATTGGTCTGCATAAGGGTCATACATTCGAAGAATTCATCCAGAGTACCAAAACCGCCCGGCAGAGCCACCACCGCGCAGGCGTACTTGAGGAACATAACCTTGCGGACGAAAAAGTAGCGGAAGGAGATCATCTTTTCAAGATAGGGATTTGGAATCTGCTCGTAAGGCAGCTCGATATTGAGACCGACGCTGATCCCCTTGTCTGCAGCCTTTGCCCCCTTGTTTGCAGCTTCCATAATTCCCGGACCACCGCCGGTAATGATGTTATATCCCTTTTCAGAAAGGAGATAAGCAATTCTTTCCCCCAGTTTGTAGTAGGTGGTATCCGGCTGGGTGCGGGCCGAGCCGAAGATAGTTACTGCTGGGGTGATGCGGGCAAGTTCTTCCGTGCCCTCGACGAACTCTGCCATAATGCGAAAGAGCCGCCAGGTTTCATCCTTACGAAAGTCATACCGGTATTCCATATCTTCTATCGCCATGATAATTACCCCTTTTTTTACCAGGTGCATGTGAATTTTAAGCCAGCGTTACTACTATGATAGGCTTTTTCGGGCCGCAGGCAAGAGGCTTCTTCAAAGCAATTTTCTTGCATCTTGTCCCTGTCTCTAATAGACTGGTATGCATGTTGAGAAAATCTTTAGCACTATTTTTAACCATTATCCTGATTCTACCCATGGCACAGCCACTGCTGGCGGGTGAATCCGCACCGGGGCAGGAGCAGTCTTCCGCCTCTTCCTTGCCGCATCAGCCCATGGTTGGGAAGAAGGGCGAAAACCCCAATCTCTGCCCGATCTGCGGGAAATCCTGGGATACCGGCTCGCACGCCGAGTGTTTGCAAAAGATCTTGCCGAAAGAAACCGAGGTAGTCTGCCCTTCCTGCCTTTTGGAGTTTTATGTTGAAGAGCCCAAGGCCTTAGGTGATACCGACCGCGATCTTTGTCCCCACACAACCGGCACAGCTGGGGCAAGCGGTGAAATCTATATCTGCCCGCGTTGCGGGTTTGCATATCTCAGCCAGTTTTTTTTAACCAGCGGGAGCGAACAGAAACTTATCTTGCCGACCGAGCAGAGAAAGTGGATCCGGGAAAACCTGACGCCCAGGATTTACCAGGCAATCCGCAGCGCCCTCGGCAATATCAAGAAAGAATACCAGCCCAAGGACGAGGAGCTTTATACGCTCTTCAATGATACCACCTATATTCCGCAAGGGCTAAAAAATCAGCATTTTGCGAACGAACACATTGTGGAACGACAGGTACCTGATTCCCTGAGATGCGAAAATGCCCTGCTCTATGCCAAGCAGTTTTATCGAGATGAGCCCATGCTTTGCGCCCGCATGGCCCAACTTGCAGCCTGGTCGTACCGGCGGATGGTCAGTGACCCTCCAGTAAAAGTCCGATTGATGAAGAGCCTGCAGCATATTGAAAAAAGTCTCGCCAAAGAATTGCCGGAGAATGCCACCCAGAAGCAAAACGTGGATCAAATGTGGGCAATGTTTGAAAACCAGGATGAATTTAATATTATCGACCGGGAATTTCTGCTCATTATGATTGCGGGCAAGTATCTGCGTCTCGGCACCAGGGCCTGGGCAAAGGAATGCATTACCCGTTGCCTTAAAGATGTCGACGACGATCAACTCTGGTCGCCCGTCGCAATTATAGCTGCGGTCAAGCCGGGAACAGCAACCCCGCCAACACCCCAGGAGATCCAGTTGGCGCGAGTGGAAATTCTACAACTGGCGAGCCCGCTCCCTGAAGCAATTGAAAAGGAAGCTGTCTATCTCCAGGAAGCAGCCGGATTCCTCCGCGCAGCGCTGGCGCGAGACAAAATCCCGGTGCAAATATTACCCGCGCATATCTATTTGGTGGGAGAGTTTGAACGGCGCAGCAGTAACTTCGCCCGCGCCCATGCCTGGCTTGAGTTGGCGGCAAAGATGGATACCGGCAAACTTACTCCCGGCGCGGAAATCTGGGCCGCGGAGCAACTGGAACTGGTTAATGATTCCCTCGCCCACCTTGGCCACGCGGAAATCCCCGCAAACCCGATGGCAGCGGAAGACACCCCCCTCCTGCAAAGCCTGGCGGAAAAGTACCAGGTATACCTGCAAGCCCTGGAAGCATCTGAGTAGTCCCTGATTCTTACTATGCAAGCAGGCTCCTTCCTTGCCAGTGTAATTGCCGGCAAGATGGCGAAGAGAGGCCGCAGAGGGAGGTTACCTGTTCCTGGTAGGCAGCAAGATTATTTCCCGTAGTATAAAAAACAGGCTCCTCGTGGTGGATCCCGCAAGCCAGCAGGTTGCCTTCAGTCAGCACCTGTTTAACCCGGCGGGAAACCGCTTCCGCGGGATTGAGCACAGTAATTTTGTTACCCACAATCCGGCGGATCAAATCTATACTGAAAATATAATGGGTGCAACCGAGGACAAGCAGGTCAATGCCTGCTTTCACAAGGGGTTCAATCCTCTCCCGCAACAGTTTTTCAGCCTCGATACTGGCTCCCTTACCAGACTCAATCAGCTCTACCAGCCCGGGGCAGGGCTGCTCTATAATCCGCGCGTCTTTGCCAAATCGTTGCATCAAGGCAGCAAAGAGTTCCCCCTGGAAGGTTGCCTCAGTAGCCAGGACTCCGACAATTTTGCTCCGGGTCTGTTCCACCGCGGGCTTGACCGCCGGCTCCATGCCGATAAAAGGGAGTTGGGGGAATTTCCCGCGGAGGTAGTAAAGCGCCGCGGCCGAAGCGGAATTGCAGGCGAGCACTACCAATTTGGCTTCGCAACCTTGGAAAAACCGTACCACCCCCTCGGCCAGGCTGCGCACCTCTTCCAGGGGGCGCGGACCGTAAGGCAGATGGGCATGGTCGGCAAGGTAAAGTAACCTCTCCTCCGGCAGCATCGAGGCAGTTTCCCGCCAGACAGACAAGCCGCCGATCCCGGAATCATAGAAGCAGATGGGGCGGGAAGCGTTCATGCAGGCCCTCAGCTCAAGTAACGGTTAATCTTAAACCAGATTGAAAATCATGGCAATCTTGACAGCTACCATTATATCTGCACAAGAAAAACATTCTATGCTTTTCTGCCAGGTTAATTTCTCGCATTATTTTAAATTTCCGGTAGAATACTGCAGCCTTTCCCCAGGATAATACTTTCATAATTGCAACAGGGTTTTTAATGACTTGCAAATTCAGTACTACCCAGAGGGCGAAGCGCGTGCGGACCAGGAAGATCGCTGATCTTCTGGCGGAAACCTATCCCGACGCTAACTGCGCCCTCCCCACAGAAACCCCGCTGCATGTGCTGATCGCAACCATTCTTTCCTCCCAATGCACAGATGCCAAGGTTAATGAAGTGTCACCGCAACTTTTCAAAAAATACCGCTCCGCGAAAGCCTTTGCCAATGCCCGGCAGGCAGAGATCGAGAAGATTATCCGCCCCTTGGGGTTATACCGCAATAAAGCCAAAAATATTATTGCCTGCTGCCGGGAGCTTGGAAAACAGTACGGGGGCAGGGTGCCGGATGAGATCAAGGAGCTGGTAACACTACCCGGAGTCGGCCGAAAAACTGCCAATTGTGTGCTGGTAAATGCCTTTGCCAAACCTGGACTGATGACAGACACGCATTTTTGCAGAATTACCCAGCGTATGGGCTTGACGGCTGAAAAAGAACCTATCAGAATAGAAGCGGAACTTGCGAAATTGCTGCCGGCTGAGAGGTGGGGCAGCTTTTCCCACCAGATCATCATTCATGGCCGGCGTTGCTGCACTGCCCGCAGCCCGGACTGCACAAGGTGCCGAATCCTCAGGCATTGTGAATTCGGCTTACAACAGCATATTCCGGCAAGGAGAGCATAATGAGCAACCTCTCTTCCCCCCAGGATGAGAATGCTACTAAAGAACTGGAATCAATCCGAATTGGCAGTTGGACCGCAACCTGCCTGCGCGATACCCCCTTCTGGGTAGATGGCGGAGCCGCCTTCCACATTGTGCCGCGCGCACTCTGGCAGAAGAAGATTGCCCCCGACGAGTATAATCGAATTCCCGTTGCCCTCAACTGCCTGCTCCTGCAAAATGGCCACCACAATATCCTCATTGATGCCGGGATTGGAGAACGTTACAACGCCAAGATGGAAAATATTTACAATCTTGACCGCAAAAAGAGCTTACTGACGGAGCTTGCCAAGACCGGTATAACACCTGCAGAAATCGACATTGTTATCTTAACACATTTGCATTTTGACCATACCGGCTGGTGCATGCGCTATACCTCCGATGCGAAGAAGGAATCCACGCCGACCTTTCCCAATGCCCGCCATCTGGTCCAGAAGCTGGAGTGGGAGGGAGTCAAGCGGACCAATGAATTGACTCGCGGCTCCTACCTGGATGATGATTATCTCCCGCTTGCAGAGGCCGGGTTGCTGGAGTTTGTGGAGGGTGAAGCCGAGGTAGTTCCGGGGCTGCGGGTAATGCTGACCGGCGCGCATTCCAGCGGCCACCAGGCAATTGTTCTGCATGAAGAATCCCAGACCTTGTTCTGCCCTTGCGAGATCCTGCCTGACATTCATCACCTGCGACTGAGCTGGGTAATGAGCTATGACCTAATGCCGGGATTCCTGGTCGATGTGAAACGCACCTTCCTCGCCGCCGCCGCCGGCGGCGACTGGCTTCTCTTTCTCTCCCATGAAATGGGGGAACCCTTCGGGAGAATTAAATGCGTTAAAGAGGGGATCTACGAGTTTGAAAGCGTTAATAACAAAACTATTTAACCTCAGGCAATCCCACAAAATCCCAGATTAATTCATTCCGCAGCAATCTTCATAAGCAAGTGTTATAACAGGATTGAAAATCTTTCCGCCAGGAAGGCAAGGAGCGGCACGCGGAAGAAGAAGACGGCGATTGCCCCCACGCAAAGGAAAGGTCCGTAGGGGATCAGGCTTTGACCGGTCTTGAGCTTCACGATCAGCCCGACCACCGCCCCAAAGATAGTGCCGATGAAGAAGGCAAGTAGCCCGCCCTGCCAGCCCAGGAAAGCCCCCAGGAAGGCCATCAGCTTGACATCCCCGAAGCCGATGGCGGTATCGATCTCCGGGTCCTTCTCCTGGAGTTTCCTGATACGCTTGCGGAAAACCAGCGTTCCGATCAGCAGGATCACTAACATGCTGCCGGCTCCCACCAGGGCGCCGATAGCGGAAGCGAGAAAACGGTTTAGCTGTGGCGCGACCGCCGGGAACCACGCAGTGCACCCCGGATGCATAAACGGCAGGAAGGCGCTTGCCACCAAGGCGAGGATAAGACCGGAGTAATTCAGCTCATCCGGGATAATGGTGAGGTCCAAATCAATAAAGGCAATTGCTACCAGGTTACTGACAAACCAGAGCGAGACCAGGAGAGTAAAGATGCTGATGGCGGAGGCCAGCGGCTCCACGGCCAAGGCATAACCCACCGCAGACCAGAGCAGCCCGGTCAGGAGTTCCACCACCGGATAACGCCAGTGGATAAGCCCGCCGCAGCCCTTGCAGCGGCCTTTTTGCCTCAGCCAGCTCAGGAGGGGGATGTTTTCAACCGCGCGGATCAGCCGCCCGCACTCCGGGCATGAACTCCCCGGAGTGACCAGGCTGAGGCCACGGGGCAGCCGGTAGATCACGACATTCAAAAAGCTGCCCACAGCCAGGCCGAAGGGAAACAACACCAGAGCGTAAAATCCTGCTTCAGCAAGCATGTGGATTCCCTACACGCGGATTTGGCGAAGATCACGAACGCCTTCCACGGATTTAATCTTCTCGATTACCTCGGGCGTAACCTCGTTTTCAATGTTAAGGATCGTAATTGCCGAGCCATCTTCCCGCGCCCAGTTATTCATGGCGGAAATATTGATTTTGGCATCACCCAGGGTGGTGCCGACCGCGCCAATCACGCCGGGCCGGTCCTCGTTGGAAATCAACAGCATGGTTCCTTCCGGCACCGCTTCAACATAGTATCCATCCACCATCACAATCCGCGAATGGGTACGGCCGAAGACCACGCCGGCAACCTCGTGGGCGCCGCCGGTGGAATCGATCTTCACGGTCAAGAGGCTGTGGAATTCCTTGGCGCTTTCAGTGTTGGTGATGCGAATATCAATCCCGCGTTCCTTTGCCAGCATTGGTGCGGAGACGGGGTTAACATTGCCTTCGAAGCAACTCAAAAGGCCCATGGTGAATTGCGCGGTTACCCCACGCAAGTCACGGCTGGCGATTTCACCTGCGTAGATGAATTCCACTGTTTTGAGCTGTCCGTCAACCAATTGCCCGGCAAAACTTCCCAGCTTGTACGCCAATTCGCCGAAGGGCGCGAGCTCAACCGCATCCCGGGCGGAGAGCGCCGGGAAGTTGAGCGCGCAGCGGACCTCATTGTTCTTCAAGGCGTCGACAATCTGGTTGGCGGCATCGATAGCCACACTAACCTGTGCTTCCGCGGTGCTGGCGCCGAGGTGCGGTGTGCAGAGCACTTTTTCATGATCTACTAACGCGCGGTCTTCCGGTGGTTCCTTGGTATAAACGTCTAAGGCCGCGCCGGCACACTTGCCGCTCTCCAGGGCTTGGAGCAGGGCGGCCTCGTCGATAATACCACCCCGCGCGCCATTCACGACCATGACCCCGTCTTTCATCAGGGCAAATTCATCACTGCCGATAATCCCGCGGGTCTCATCGGTCATCGGGGTATGCACCGAGATAAAGTCGACCTCTTTGACCATCTCCGGCACGGAGGTGTAGAGTTTGATGCCAAGGTCTTTGGCGCGCTCTTCAGTAATGAAGGGGTCAAACCCGAGCACTTTCATGTTGAAAGCCTTGCAACGGGTGGCGACCTCACAACCGATCCTGCCCAAGCCGATAATCCCGATGGTCTTGCCATTGACTTCAGTGCCCTCGTAGAGCTTGCGGTCCCACCTGCCTTCTTTGAGGGAGGCGCAGGCCGGGGCAATGTGGCGGCAGAGGCTGAGCAGCAGGGTGACGGCCAGTTCGGCGGTGGAGACGGTATTGCCGCCGGGGGTGTTCATTACAATGGTGCCGTTCTTGCTGGCGGTCGGGATATCTACATTATCAACACCCACTCCGGCGCGGGCGATTGCTTTCAGATTAGGGGCGCAGGAGAGGACGTCCGTGGTGAGCTTGGTGGCCGAGCGAATTATAATTGCGTCGTATTTCGGCAATTCAACCTTTAATTCATCCGGAGACATGCCGGTCTGGATCGTTACTTCCACACCTGGGGTATTCTGTAAAATTTCCACTCCTTCTTTAGCCAGTTTGTCACTGACCAGGACCTTGATGGCCTTGTCGCTCATGGTACTTAGCTCCTTTCCTTACCAGGCTACTTTCCAGGCAGCCTTCCTAAAAAATTGAATCAAACAAGTTAGATTAATGAGAGGTGCGCAGCAATTCTTCTATAGCCTTTTCGACAGATTCTGAAACGGGCCGGATACACAATAGTTTATTACCCATGGGTTTGACAAGCCCATTTTTCTCAAAATCCGACAAAGTTCGGTCAAAAAGTCGTTTAGAAGCGCCGGTGGAGCGCATGAGATTCTCAAGTTTGATAGTATTATCCCAGTTTTGCGCCAGGATGCGTAAAATAGCCTTATGGAGGGCGGAATTGGCCAGGGTATTGACCATGTCATAAGCAGTCTGCCGGTCGACATAATCATTGAGGTTGCGGCGGTTATTGGTGCTGACCTCCAGGAACTGGACTCCCATCCCGATATTTCCCGGGGTATTATCGTTCCAGCGCACTATTCCCAAGGCCTCAACGCGGGAGCCGGCCCCGGGTTTCATCTCAAAGTTTAGGTTGACAAAGGAGCCGGGGGGGAGCGGCGAAGCGGTCAGGATGTAAGCGCCATTCTCGCTTAAATTCTCCAGCTTGGCAATATATTCATCCTGCTGCTCGCGGGAGATGTCCGCTCTTGAGATTTTCATCGGCATATCGGTACGGAAGCGCTTGTAACGGCGCTTATTAACCTTGGCAGGGGTTCGAGGGGGCTTGACCGCAGGCATTGGGGGCGAGGTTATCTCCAGCCGGATACGTTCCAGCTCCTGCGCCAGGTCAGAGGCGCTGGCCGGGCGTTCATGGGGTTCCCAGGAAAAGATTTTCTGTAACAGCCGGCTCATGCTGCGGGGAATTTTCAGCGTTGTTTCCTCCAGTCCCTGCAGGGGAATGATGGTTGCCTCGGTTGCAGAGTTGCTTGCCGCCGGAGCCTGCCCCGGCATGGCGCCGGTCAACATGGCGTACAGGATTACCCCCAGGCCGAAGAAATCTACCTGCGGGCTGAACTCCGCCAGGCTTTCTTCAGGGGGAAGGAAATATCCCGCGCGGATAAGTTTCTCTTTTGAATTTTTGCTGGCGAAGAGAGCGTGGGAGATACCGAATTGGGTTATGCGAACCTCCCCCTGGGGGGTGAGATATACATTCTTTGGCGACAAGCCCCAGTGCAGCAATTGCATTGAATGGGCGACCGCCAGGCCGCGGGCAATCTCAATCCCGGACTGGATAATTGTTAACAAGTCAAAACGCTTACCAGTCTGCAGGTTTGCTTCCAGGGAATCATCCTTGATGAATTCACTTACCACATAACAGGAATTCCCCTCACTGCCAACCTGGTAGACTCGCGCAATATGCGGGTGCATCAGGGCGGCGGAGCGGCGGACTTCATTAAGAAAGGTTTGCGCGCATTCCTCTTCGGCGGCAAGCTCTTCATCCAGGATAAAAACAAAGACCGGCCGCCGCAGGGCGATTTGTTCACCCCGGTACAGCCTTCCCAAGGGGGTGCGCTCGAGTTCCTTTTCCAAACGGTAATTGCCCAGCATATTGTCCGCATCCGGATTTACATAAGGGGCGACCCGGTCCTCGAGGCTAGCCGGGAGTTCCTCGGGATTCGAACCAACTCCTGAAGAAATCACCGTCGCCTTCAGGTGATCCGCCAGCGAGAGGCCGCTCTCCATGGTGAGGGTGTTGGCAATCTCGGTGAGATCAATGGGGTTGCCGCAAGCCTTGCAGCAGAGGGTTAGGCTGGTATGGTCTGGACTCAGGAGATTCACCGCGCCACAGCTATTGCAACTGACTTCCAAGGCAATTCCCTTTGTAAAAAAAATGGCCGGAGAAAACCGGCCATGATTGTTGGAGGAACTTTTTAAACGGCATCCCACAATAAACTGCCAGCCGGCATGGCAAGATTACTGATTATCGCTGGGCCGGTAATAACGATCGCGAAAATGCTCAGTGGTTCGAACCGCGGCATTGCGAATCTCCCGGAGGGATTTCTTCGCCGCTTCCAGCACCTTGCAGGTAGCTTCGTGCTTCGTAGTCAGGGTATCCAGCTCCATTTCCAGGCGCTTGTTGGCCTCAGTAAGCTTCGCGTTCTCCTCTTCCTGGCCTTTCAAGCGGCCGCGCGCGGAATTGAGCTCGGAGTTGTTGACGGTAAGGTCACGGCGTAAATTCTCGTTTTCCTCGCGCAGGTTGCGGACGATCTCGCGGATCTTCGCTACCTCCAGCTCCAGTGAGCTGCGGGCAGTCTCGGTTGACTTGAGCTGGCTGTTCAGGTTACGCAGCTTTTCTTCCAGGAGTTGGCGGGCTTCCGTGGCCTCATCGAACTCCTTGACCCTGTCTTTGAGGGTAAAGAGCTGGGCTTCGATATCAATCTTGTCGCGTTGCAGTTCCTTCACCCGGGTTTCGGAAATCCCGAGTTGCTCGGCGAACTTCTCCCGGTCTTCGGCCAGGCGGTTGGCGCGGGCAGAGGTTTCTTCCAGCTTGCGGGTCAGGACGTTCTGCTCCTCTTTGACAAAGGAGATTTCCTCGCGGAGCTGTTCGGCGAGGTCGGCCTGGGCTTCCAGGAGATCGACCTGCGCCTGGAGTTCCTGCCGGGAAGATGATTCATCAGCCAGCCGCTCCTGGGTGGCGCGGAGGTCTGTTTCCAGGGATTCCTTGAGGTCAAAGGCCGCGTCCAGTTCGCGCTCAAGATCGCGGACAATGGAAATAATATCAACCGATTCTTCCGAGACCGCGACATAATCACCGGCCTCGTGAATCTCATCTTCATCTTCTTCATCTTCTCCGTTGCGGGAGGTCAGGTCCAATTCGAGTTCCTTGATCTTGACCAGCAACTCCTTGTTCTGTTGTTCCAGCCGGCGCATAGCAGCGATGGAGGGGGTAACCACGCCCTTGTCATCATCGCCCTTTTCCGAGCTTTCTTCCCGGCCAGAAATTTCAAGCGGGGCGCCGTCGTTATGCCAGGCGCGCAGTTTTTTAATCAGTTCCTCGCGGTCCTTGATGGAAGACGGGATATTTTTTCCGAGATAAGTTTCGGTTATGGTTCCGAGGGCGACAAACGCCTTTTCCCGCACCGCGTCATTCTTGTCTTCGAGGGAGTCAATCAGGGAGGAGACGCTCTGGTTTGCTCCGATAGTACCCAAGGCTTCAATCGCCGCGCAACGCACGATATGGCTCTTATCATCAAGCAGGCTAAGTAGCTCCGAAACTGCTTGCTCTTCGCCAACCCAGCCAGCGCAGGTAGCGGCGCGGCAGCGGACCAGTTCGCTTTCATCGTTGAACATCCCGAGGATGAGCCCCAGGCCTTCTTTTGCGGCCAGGCGGTATACTCCACGCAAAGCAGCCAGGCGTACCGACGGCGCCTTATCCTCCAGGGCGCGGGTAACAACCGGAAGCGAGCCTGCCATTTCCAGTTCAGTCAAGGAAGTTACACATTCCTTGCGCACCTGGGCGGAGGTGTCGCGGGCGAGTTGGGAACTGAGGGCTTTGAGTGAAAGTTCGTGATGGATCTCGCCCATCCCCTTGGCGGCACGGGCGCGCGAAGCGATTTCTTCACTGCCGAGTTCAAAGAGATAACGGGAAAAGGTGACATTCTCCACCGCGCTGCCGAATTCAGCACCGCGGACATCCGCCGGGGTCACCTCTGAAAATTGAATACTCTCTTCTGCGGTTTCAGTTGTTTGCGGATGCGCTCCGTCACTGTCTGTCAACGCTGTTCTCCTTCCCCTTGTGAATTAGAAACTCAAATAACCTGCCGAAGTGTTTATGACCGGCGGTTTGTCCCCAACCACCGGAACTTCATGCAGGCATCACATTGAGGTATCTATAATGCCTATAGTATTAGGGCATTCCCGCTTATACTCCCGTTTTTAACCAAGCTAATCTTGTCAGGATATTGGTAAAACCTGAAACCAGCTTGATTGGGGACTGCCAAGTGAGCTACATCATTATTTGGAAGAGCGATTTTGTCAAGATGGAAATGCCAATTTTTTACAAAACAGAAGATTTTTGACTAGGATTTCAGCTTTCTATTTGGTGAAAGTTGGAATGCCTAAGGTGTAGCTGGCTCCCGCCGCGTTGCCGGAGAGTCCGGCCATGAGATAATCCAGCTGGCTGGTATTGCCGATGATAATACTTTCCAGGCGATAGGTTTGCTTGTCCGGAAAACGTTTCTTCATCTCTGCCAGCAAGTCTATGGTTATTTCATCCGTAATGGCTGCCTGCGGGATTCCGCCAATTAAGGGGGGTTGGAGGGGCTTGGTCCCAAACAGGTGCCAGTAGTCAAAAATAAAGCTCAAATCCGGCCGGGTTCCATTGTTTAGGACGGCGAAAGTTTTTTCAGTCGGCGCAGTTAAGGCATAGATAATATCTTCCCCCCCCACCCGCAGGTGGAGGTTAACAGCCACGCCTTCGGGGATATTCAGTCGGAGCTTCATCTTGGGGGTATCTAGCAGGTTGACCGGGCGGTTAAGAATATCCTTATAGAGCACGGCAAACTCCCCGCCGCCAAAGCGGTTGGTGACCCTGACCAATCCTTCCTCCAGGGGTTCAAGGCAAACCTGGTTGGCATTCATGGCCCGCCAGGAGCGGACTTCTTCGCCAGGTTTCTGGAAGACATATTTCTCCGCTGCCATAGTAATGTTTTGGGCCACGCTATCGAGCCGGGCGTAGATAATGCCGTTACGCTGGGTCCAGATCGCAATGTGCCCGCCGTCCGGCATGTCGGCTTCGGTCTCAGTGTAATCAAAGACGACTTTATCCTCAAACAAAACCCGGATCCGTTTGCCGAAGCGCTCAAACCGAAAACGCCGCCAGAAGAGGTGTTGATCAAAGACATTGGGTTCGAGCTTTCCATGTAAATAATATTTCTCAGGGCGAGGGAAGCGCACCTCCTCGTTGGTGCTAACCAGCTCACGTCCGCGGTAGAGGTAGGAGGCCTGGTTGGCGTGTCCCCCATACATGAAGGTATAACCGCTGAAGACATCCTTGCCATCGGTCAGGAAGGAGAAGTTGACATCACTGCGGATATAACGGTGCTGGCGGGGTTCCCAGTTGTCACATTCCAGGGTAACGCGGTGGTCACCAATCACGTCTTTGAGCGCGTAATTGACTTCATGGATCTGGTCGCCGTCAAAAGTCCTCTTGGAAAACTGGATCGCAGCATCCAAAGAAGTGCCGGAGAAGAATTTCCACTTCGGCGCGCAGCCCCAACGCGAGGTATTTTCCCAATACCCGTAAACCGGGTACCAGTCAACCGTCGCGTCTTCAAAGAGTTCGTGTTGGATGGAATTTGAGCGGATCTCCGGAAAAGTATCCTGGCGCAGGGTGCCTTCCCGGAAATGAAGCCCGACCAGGAGGGCATTAGGGGGGGGGCCGGTTGCCAGTTCCTGGCCATTTAAGAACAGCTTGTCCGCTCGCCTGCTAAGCGTGGAGGGTTTATGCTTAGGGAGCGGCTGCATTTTCAGGGTTTGGCCTTCCAGGTCACGGATCACAAAGAGGGTGTCGTCGGAGGTGTTTTGCGTGAAGAAGGAAAAATCACCAAAGAAGGGAAAGCGGTAATACCTGCCCGCGTACGCAGCCTTGTCATAAGTTACTGTCATCAAGGGCCAGGCATCGGTTTCCTTGGCCCATCTGAAGAGACGGACATCACGGTCATCTTCAAGAAATTTCTGCTTATGGGAATATGCCCGGCTCTTTTTCCCCACCAAGTGGAGAGAGTCTTTATCGTCATCCCATGCCAGTGTAGAGGTAGCCAGGAAGTCATCAAAAAGGCAATCGGCCTGACGGACAAGCAATCCAACCTTGCCGAACTTATTCAGCTCATCAGGACAGGAAAGCACTTCGACTCCATCAATGCTTACCAGGATGGGCCGGTCTTCATAAACCTTAACCGCGAATTTGAACCAGCGGTCGGTAGGGTAAAACATTTCACGCTTGGCCAGAACAGTCATCTGGTTTTGATAAGACTTGACCATGGCAACATAGGAATGCCCATTTTCCTTTAACAGCATTGCCTTGCAGTAATCCTGGGGATTGCGGTAGCTGAAGACCAGCCCGGCTTGCGGGAAATCGCCAGGCTTGAGAGCAACAGAGAGAGTGTAATTATTCCAGAAGGGGTATCCCGCAATCAGCATCCCATCTTCAGCTATGGCAGTACCGCGACAGATAAAAGGATTCGGTGAGGCGGCAACGTCATTCTGGGTCTGGGTTCTCCATTGGCCGGCGACAATACTCCAGGAATCATCCTTGCCAATAACCCTGCGCATGAAATCATCCGACATGTAGATAGGTTCAGTCTTATGCACCGTGATCTTGACTCCTTCGGCCGGGGAATAGATATTTACCGGCGTACTGGTTTCCAACTTATCCGTGGAGATGACTTTCCCTTGGGAATAAAACCGAATACTTTCTTCCCGGCAGGAGAATTCCAAGGGCTGGGCAGGTGAAAATTTCTCCAGAGAAGCGCCAGGGGTGTAACTCTTGCCATCTGCGGAGCGCCACATTTGAGCGCTTCCGGCATTAAGATGATAACGACAATGCTTACCCTTGGGATCGCCAATGAGAAGATAGAGCTTGGAGGATGCCGGAAAGGAATCAGAAAAGGTGATCCGGCCATAAATACTCGTTTCATAAGCAAGTTGAAGATAATCATCCGGGATTTTAAATAAATCTGCATCTACCTGGACTTCAGAGGCATAACTATCTGATATTAAGCAGGTTATGCTTATCAGTAAGAAAATACCAACAACCGGAAATCTGGATATCCAGTTATGGTTTTCGATCATTGTTTGGTGGATTCCCATAGCGATTAATCCTTGCCTTTATTCAACACCCTGGGGAACGCGGCGGTCGAACTCATCTTCATACCAGGGGGTTAGAAAAACTTGATCGATTCGGATGCCGTCCTCACGGTTGATTAGGTTGATCGTGTGTTTACCTGCCGGAATCTCGATGCCGCCCCTCTGCCGGTACTGCACCCAATGCCAGAATTCATAGGTAGCATCCTGGATTACCACCGGCGTTGACTCATCTATCTGGACAGCAATTGAATTACTGCATCCCCTCTGCCCGTCGATACCCCAGAAGGTCCTTGCCCAGAGGGTGTAACAACCCTTAGCCGGCAATTCAAAATCGAGGGATACTCTCCCGGAAAGATTTTTACCAGATTTGGAAGGGATTTCAATTGCCTTTCCCCCCGCCGCGGTGGGATCATCAACGCTAACAAAGGGCTTACTGATTTGGCCTGTCAAGGCATGAAACACACAACTACCGTCAGCAAGCCAGCGAAACTGAAAAAAATCCTCGGAGGGATTATCTGAATTAACATCAACAACACCTTTATGTTCTGAACCTTTACCAGTATGAAGTTCGCTATTTTGACTAACTAGAAACCATCCGCTGGCGCAGAGCAAAACAATTAGAATAATTTTCAGAAGCATACGTTGATTCATGTCAGATCCCCAGCTTAATCCCTTTAGGCAGTGATAGACAATTTCTCGATATTATTATATAGAGATGCTTCAAAAAAAGAAATTTTATCATAACAAAGAGTGGATTATTAAGCATAACCATTAGATAATGAAATAATTGCACTTGCAAGAGGTTTATTCATTACAATTTCAGCAAATATAATCCAGTATAATTTGGAGAAGACCAATCTTCGCAAACTTTTCAATATAACAAACTTAATGACACTATAATGTGTTATAAAAATGCAGGTTATACTATATAATCTCCTTGAATAAGCTTTGGTTATCATAATTTAAGCGAGTTGCATATTATAGCAAAATTGTAAATTACCAAAAAATACAAAATAATAAATGCACATCTCCCTTGAAATTGATATTCTATTTCCATATTTAATATTTATGCTGTATGTGTTTGTTTAGCAAGAACATATAGCATTAGTTTTAACCTAACATAATTCAGACAGTTATGTAAAAAATTGAGATCAGCCTTTATCACCTTTGAACACTTTTACAATCAAGGACTTCAGTTTGAGTGCTTTTTAACAATATTTGTCATGGAGAAGGGGGGCAGTTATGAGCGGAACCAAGGGAGAGGAATTGAATGCAGAAATGAGGGGCACAGCGAAAGAGGAAAGGTCAGGCAAATACTTAACTTTTAAGCTGGCGGATGAGGAATACGGCCTGGAAATCCTGAAAGTCAGGGAGATTATCGGCATGATGGACATTACCTCGGTTCCGCAGACCCCGGACTTTGTCAAGGGTGTCATCAACTTGCGGGGCAAGGTTATCCCGGTGGTTGATTTGCGCCTTAAGTTCGGCATGGAGGAAAAGGAGATTACCGAGGAAACCTGCGTAATTGTGGTCGAAGTCGGGGTACAGATGGGCATTGTAGTCGACACCGTTTCCGAGGTTTTGGATATTGCCGAAAGCCAGATCGAGGACCCGCCGAAATTTGGCGCCAAGGTAGACACCCAGTTTATCCGGGGGATGGGTAAGGTTGAAGATGATGTTAAGATCCTGCTGGATATCGAAAATGTTCTCACCAGCACGGAACTGGTGATGGTGACGGAAATGACAGAGGTGTAGAAAATGGCTTTATTATGGTTTGGTTTAGAATTTTTTAGTCTACTAGTTAGGGGGGAGACATGTTTAAGAATATGGCATTGTCAACAAAGCTAATAAGCCTGTTTTTGCTTGTTGGTATCCTGCCAGCAGCGATTCTTGGAACCATTATGCTAACAAACGCTACCGAAGACATGCAGGATCAGAAAAAAGTTACTTTCAGCACGCTCACGGCAGTTCGTGATGTCAAAAAAGCACAGATAGAAAAATATTTCGATGAGCGTGAAAGCGACCTCGGTGTGCTGGTTGATAATGTGGCAGTATTGCAGCAAGAAGCAATCAATAAGTTAGCTGCTTTGCGTGATGTCAAAAAGAATCAACTGCAGGATTTATTCGCCGAGCGGGAACGGAACATCGCGGTGCTTGCAGAAGCTCCCTTTGTATTGCAGGCATATAAGGAAATCAACGCTGCCTTTACTGCCGGCGGGGGAAATGCCAGCAAGAGTTTTTCAGGACAAGGTGAGGGGCGTTACAGTGCTCCGGAGGAGTACAAGAAGGTTCATGATCAGCATTTTGCTCTTTTGGAAAATTACATGCAGCAATACGGTTACTATGACCTCTTCCTGATGTCTGCCGATAATGGAACGATCTGCTTTACTGTAACCAAGGAGCCTGATTTCGGGCAAATCACCCAGAATGTTGAGTCTCCATTGCGCGATGTCTGGCAATTGGCCAGCAGTGAAGGCCGGGTGGCGCTCTCAGATATGAAACCATATGCCCCTTCTGCGGGTGCACCCGCGCAGTTTATTGCTGCGCCTATAATTGAGAATGGCACAACCGTTGGAGTGCTCGCACTGCAGATCTCAAATGATCATATCAACCGCGTTGTAGGCGAACGTTCGGGGATGGGAGAAACTGGCGAGACCTACCTTGTGGGCATGGATAACTTGATGAGGTCGGATTCCTACTTGGATCCTGAGCACCATTCTGTGGTTAATTCCTTTAAAGATCCAGCTAATGGGAAGGTTGCTACCGACGCAGCTAGCCAAGCCCTGGCTGGAAAAACCGGTGCCGAAATCATCATCGACTATAATGGTAACCTGGTGCTTTCCGCCTATACTCCTGTTGAGATTGGAGATACCACCTGGGGATTGTTGTCCGAGATCGATGTTGCGGAAGCTTTCGCCCCATCTTTTGAAGGTGAACGGAGGGTTGAAAATGCTGCCTGGCAGAACGATTTTTACAGTGCTTATATTGAAAAATATGGTTATTACGACCTCTTTCTGATCGATCCGACCGGTTATGTTTTCTACAGCGTGACCCACGAAGCGGATTACCAGACCAATATGGTCAACGGCAAGTACAGCAGCTCGAATCTTGGCAAATTGGTGAGGAAGGTGATGAATACCAAGAGTTATGGGGTGGTGGATTTTGCACCCTATGCTCCCAGCAATGGTGATCCAGCAGGGTTCATTGCCCAGCCGATTGTCTACAATAATAAGGTAGAGATGATTATTGCCTTGCAACTTCCTCTGGACGCCATTAACAGCATCATGGGGCTGCGCACCGGAATGGGAGAAACCGGTGAGAGCTACCTGGTCGGACAGGATAAATTAATGCGCTCCGACTCCTATCTCGACCAGGAGAATCACACCGTGCTGGCTTCCTTCCGTAATCCCCCTAAGGGATCGGTTGATACAGAGGCATCAAGACAAGCGCTAAGTGGTAAGACTGATGCACAGATTATTATTGATTATAATGGCAACCCGGTGCTGTCTTCCTATGCGCCAATTAAGGTATCAGAAGACACCACCTGGGCGATTCTCGCGGAAGTGGACGAAGCAGAGGCCTATGCGGGCCTGCATTCACTGCAAACCATTGTTGGCATTATGTCTGTTACAGCACTGGCAGGCATTATTACAATCTCTCTCGTCTTTGCGCGTTCCATTACCAAGCCCCTGAACCGCATTATCCAGGGCATGAGCATCGGTTCAGACCAGGTGGCGGCCGCTTCCGGCCAGGTTTCTTCCGCCAGCCAGCAGTTGGCCGAGGGTGCTACCGAGCAGGCTGCATCAC
>JAFGNG010000223.1 GCA_016927125.1 Planctomycetota bacterium
ATCTGAAATAACCGGTTGGGGGATGCTGATCTCCGAAACATACTGGTTCCAGTCATGCCCGGTGCCAAAGATAGAGCCGGGATAGCCGTCAGCTTCACCGCCGGGATCGCCCTCGGGAAAGTACGCCAACGCCTGCCCGCTCCAAAGCCAGGCGTATTCCTCCGGCCCGTCCGGCAGCCGAAACGCTCCCCGATACTCCAGATCGTCAGGTTGAATCAATCCCGCGCCTGCTTGCCCTTCAGCGCTGTAACTCGGCAAAGATAAAACCAGTAACCCACAGATCATAACCGCATAGCTTGCCATCATACTCCGTGACATTGGTATGCCCTCCATATCAAGATCGAAATTTGCATTAACTATCTGCCTGAGATACTAGCATGGTAGTACAGTGGGAAGGTTTTGGCAAGATTGGAAACGGGTTATTTTTCCAGGCAGTAATCCAAGATTGCAAAGGCCCCGCCCATGGCGTTGAGATGTGATTCTTGTTCACTGATCCTGATTTGCAGGGTTTTTGCATGAGGTTCCATAATATCCTTTCTTAACGACCGGATCAGGGTTTCCACACAGTTCTTCCCGGCCAGACCAACAAGATGGTCGAAGATCAGGAGTTCCGGGTTAACTACATTAACCACGCTTGCCACCACCTGACCGAGATAGGTATAAGCTTCTTCCACAACATGAGTTGCCAACCGATCGCCTTCGGCAGCTGCCTTGAGCACATCAATACCGGAAAGATTCTCGGTCCCTTTCAAGGAACTGACGCTGTTGTCCAATAGCATTCGGCTGGTATTGCGCGCCAGGGCGGGTAGCGCTGCCATTGCTTCAAGGCAGCCAATCCCGCCGCAATGGCAGGGCACAGGTTCAGCAGTAACCCGGATATGCCCCAATTCACCCGCCAGGTCAGCATGGCCAAAGATGTATTTTCCCTCCAGCTTTAAACTGGACCCAATGCCTCTACCATACTGGACATACATCAGGTTTGGTGAGAGGGTAGGATTTTCAAGCCGGTCGATAGCTGTAATTGTTGCATTACTATTATTGAATAACATTACGGGAAGGTTAAAGTGATTCTCAAGAATATCTTTGACCGGTACATTTTTCCAGTCGTTGAGAGTAGACGAAAACAAAGAAACCCCGTTTTCGATGTCAATAATACCAGGATCGATTACAGCCAATCCGATACAATCCGTATGGTTAGGAGGAATTTTTTGCCTGAGTTCTTCAGTGAAATTTTTGATCTGTTGAATCACCTGTTCTTGGGTCATTGAATTAAGTGGAACTTTTCGCTCGCTGGTAACCAGGGCCTGATAGGCAGTATCTACAATTACTCCTTCCAGGCCAAAAGCAGTATACCCGACAGCAAGACAACAACCATATTCAGGATTGAGGATTAAACCGCGTTTGCGGCGCGGCCCCTTCTCGTCAGATAGTGGAGATTCCTTAACAATATCATTTTTAAGCAGAACTGCCACCGACCGTGAAACTGCGGCATGGGTAAGATTGGTGTTGGATACTATCGTGGTCCGTGAGATAGGAGCATGATTCCTGATTTGATTGAGAATCATACTCTGGGTACCATTAGTAACAAACTTATAAATTTTTAATTTGTCTTTTGACAAAACTATCTCCAGTTAATTCGTAATATTATAAGCATATTATATAATATAACAAAATAAATATTTTGTCAAGACTTATCCTTTTTGTATTAAAACTGTCCGTTAGCAGCCTATATCAGTAAATATATTACTGGGTTTTTTGTTATATGATGGTATTCAGGAGGAGTACAAAAGGAATAGAATTTTGCAGCTTGTTAGCTTTCCGCCATTTCCGAGATGACTTCTTGGTAGATCTGCTGGACAACTGTAGGTATCTGCTGCTCGACAGCTTCGGTATGCTCTTCGCTGATAGTAGTGTTATCAAGAATTTCAACCGCGAAAATCATAATTTCTTCTGGTAACCGGCATCCCAGTTCGCGGCCGAGTTCAATCACGGTGTGCAGGTTAAGCCCGTGGAATAAAACCGGGCAGGAATCGGCGGACAGTTCATCCCAAGCCAACCTGTAAAGGTCGCCCGGCTTACCGCCTTGGGTCTTAATGGAATCAATAATGATCAGGCGTTCATAGCCGTCAACAATATCCAATATATCAAATCCGGCGAGGCAGGCCTCGATGACATCGATCTCATATTTCGAAAGGAGTTCCTTTAATTCCCTGGCAATCCTGATGCCTACGCCATCATCGCTGACTATGGTATTGCCCAACCCCAGTAACAATGTTTTCATGCTTTCATCTTTCCCAAGGATCGCTGTGATAGCTTAAGCTGTTTATAAAAATGCAGTAAAATTATCTGTGGAGTGTCTGGATTATCTCGCCACCGGGCTTACGGATATTCACCTCCATCGGCATCTTGCCGGGGAGTGAATGGGTAGCGCAGGCAAGGCAGGGATCATACGCCCGGAAAGCCATCTCCACCTTATTGAGCAGGCCATCCGAAACCTTGCCCTTCTTGATCAAGGCCTTGGCGGCTTTCTCAATCGACATACACATGGCGGCGGAATTATTCACGGTTGCCACGATCAAGTTGGCAGTGGTGATCATCCCCTTCTCATCGGTCTTATAATGATGGATCAGGGTACCGCGGGGGGCTTCCACCACGCCCACGCCTTCATCGGGGGTCTCGGTGGGGATAACCCTGATCTTCGGGTCGAGGATCTCCTTATCCTGGGCGAGTTCCAGCAGCCTCTCGGCCGCATAGAGCACCTCCACCAGCCGCGCCCAATGGTAGGCCAGGGTGTTATGCGCGGGCTTGCCGCCGAGGGTTGCATACATCTTGTCATATTCCTCTTGCGCCAGCGGGGTAGCCATAGCCTCCGAGGCGTTGAGCCGTGCCAGGGGCGCCACGCGGTAGACCCCGCTGTCCTTGCCGTCAACAAAACCCTTCCAACCGACATTCTTGAGATAAGGGAACTTGATATAACTCCACGGCTCCACATGCTCCTCAATGTGCTGAAGATAATCCCGGGGAGCAAACCGGGCAAACTCCTTGCCCTCGGGATCCACCACCCGGAGATCGCCGTCATAAAAGTTTTCGCAGTTATTTATGTCCACCAACCCCATATAATAGGTCTGGTGCTTGTAAATATCGCCGACAATCAGGTCAACGTATTCCTTATTCTTCAGCACAATATCCCCGAAGGCCTGCAACGCGAACTTGGCGAATGCAACCGCGTCCTTGCCCACCTGGATGTATTCCTCGCGTTCCTCCTTGCTGACCCCCTTGGATACTCCTCCGGGGAGGTTACAGACCGGGTGGATAACCTTGCCTCCCTGCTTGGTAATAATCAGGCGTAGGCGTTTCCGGATCTCGATTACCTGTTTGCCGATATCCAGCCCGACCTTCTGGATGACACCGAGGATATTCCGCTCCGCGGCCGGGGCTTCCGGGCCAACGATAAAATCCGGTCCGCCGAGAAAGAAAAAATGCAGGATATGGTCCTCACACATGAAGGCGGAATTGATCAATTCCCGGATCTTCTTGGCCGCGGGCGGAGGCTCGACATGGAACAAGTCGTCCAGCGCCTTGCCGGAAGCCATGTGGTGGGTAGTAGGGCAGACGCCGCAGATTCTCGGGGTGATGCGAGCCAGCTCTTCCGCGGGCCGCCCTTCGCAAAATTTCTCAAACCCGCGCAACTCCGGCACCTGGAAGAAAGCCTGGTCGACATTACCCTTCTTGTCGAGAAAGATCTCGATTCTGCCGTGTCCTTCCAGGCGGGTGATGGGATCGATTGAGATTTTCTTGGACATGCTTTTATTCCTTTATCGTAGTGATATCCCGTCCGGGTATTAACCCCCAGTTTTCATTTTCTTTCTGTGCAAGATGGACTTCGGCAGGCTGAAGCGGTAGAAGGTGCCGCCGGGATCAACCACTTGATTGATCAACTTCCGGGTTTCGTCATCATCGCGGTCTTCCTCCCCTTCAATCCCCAGGGCGGCGGCGATCGCGGAGAGGATCTTGATGCCGTTATCCTCCACCCCGCCAATCGGCCCCATGCAACCGCGGCAAGGCATATTGGCCAGGATGCAGCGCTCCCCGCAGCCGCTGCGGGTAGCCGGGCCGAGGCAGATAATGCCCTCGGTAAGAAAGCATTGTTCGGGATCGTGTTCTATTTCATGCGGGCGTTTGATTTCCTTGATTGCTAAGCGCTCGGGTTTTTTCTCCGCCAGGGGACAGGTGTCGCACAGCGCCTTCTCGGGCGCCAGTACCGCCCCCTTGGAGGGAAGCTTGACGCGCAGCAAGGCG